>NZ_JBSGTX010000031.1:0-94256 GCF_053607625.1 Streptomyces sp. NPDC055103 | reverse complement strand
CAAAGGTTCTTGCCGCGGACGGCAAGACTAAGCCGATCGAGGAAGTCGAGCCCGGCGACAAGCTCGTCGTCACCGATCCGGAGACGGGCGAGACTACTGTCCGCGAAGTCGCGGGAACCATCGTCACCGAGGACGACAAGCGTTTCGTCGACCTGACGATCTCCACAGGAGAAGGCAAAGCCGAGGAGGCCCTGGCCTCTACCACGACCCACCCCTTCTGGGTGGCCTCCGCCAACGCGTGGATCGAAGCCGGAGACCTCAAGCCCGGCATGACTCTGCGCACCCCCAGCGGCGAAACAGTGGAGCTCACTGCTCTCGACCGCTATAACAAGCGACAGCGCACACACGACCTGACCCTCACCGACATCCACACGTACTATGTGCTGGCAGGCGCCACGCCGATCTTGGTCCACAACATCGATCTGGGTGCGCTTAATGCCTGTCCGACCACAGCTACCACGCACACTGCCTCAGTGACCGTGCACGATAGCGGCGGAAACATTCTGCATGACTACGACATTCGAAGCGGTGCGCAGACGCCTGCAGAGCAGGCTATGGGCCGCGGGGGAGAGACGCTCAGCCATACCGAGAATCGAGCAGCCCGCATGGCAGGCGGAGTCTCGACCTATGGGACGAAGCTGGTCAGGGGTGACGAATTCTTCCTCGAGAAGCCAGTACCATTGAATGGATATGTGATCATCAATGGATCTCGGCCGCCATGTTCGAGTTGCATGGGTGCAATGAGACGCGGCGCCGAAGATACTGGGTCCACATTCGTCTACACCTGGGAGCAAGCCGGAAATCCGGCTTGGTGGAGTACTTCCGGATAACGGGTCGCTAAACGCCAATCAGAATTGAGGGAGAGTAATGCCGCAAGATGAGCGTGTGGATCCCATCCAGATCTTCGCTCGGGTCGGAGGGGTTACCTACCGATCCATGGATGCCAATAGGGCGTTTGAAGTGTGGGTTCATATGGCCCGATCGGCAGGATGGGACGTCGTTGAACTTCCTGCCGACCGCAAGATGGATGACCCAACAGACCTGGGCGCCGTAATGGTGGAAGGCATTAAGTACCGGATTCATTTCAGCCCTCGCGTGCGTCGGCTCCTAGCCGATGACTCAACCGGACACCTGTCTTATAAGGATGCTCTTGGTTTTGCGGCATGGGCTGAGCCGGATCTTGCCACCTATTAGCGGGATGGCTCATCCCTGGCTTCAGGCAACCGCACCAGGATTCGACGCTGAGGTATTCATCCTCGCGGACTTTTGTTGGCCCCAGGTGCGTCAAGGTGGGCATGGCTGCGCAATGCGGACGAATGTCGGAAACGGCAGCGTTCCGACTCTCGCGAGAGGGAGATCCGGATTCGAAAGCGGAGCTCGCCGAGGTGAACCGTGCCTCGGCTCATCCCTAGGTGATTCGGCAGACGCCTATCGACAGTGCCAGATGTAGAAGCAGGGCCGCGTTCCGATAGCAAGAGCCCCGCGGAATCACGATTCCGCGGGGCTCTTGGCCGTTCTGACGGCAGTATTGATCAGAAACGGTTTGGGTTCTGGGTCGTTGGAGGGGTGTGAGCGATCTGGTGGGGGACGCGCGGCATCTGTCGCCGTCGGCGCAGGAGGCCCTGCGGCTGCGGGCGGTGGCCGCGTTGGTGGCGGGGCGGGACCGTGAGGACGTGGCGGCGGTGTTCGGGGTGTCGCTGAAGGCGGTCGACATCTGGTGGGCAAAGTGGCAGGCCGGCGGCCGGGAAGCGCTGGTCATGCGGCCACGGGGCAAGCCGGTCGGGGTGCACCAGGTGCTCGGGGAGGCCGAGCAGGCCGCCGTCCGGCAGACCGTCCTCGATCACATCCCCTCCGGCCTGGGGCTTTCGGGTCAGCTGTGGACACGAGGGCAGATAGGCGAGCTGATCTTCAAGCTGTACGGGGTCCGCTCGGACCAGGTCACCGGCCGCACCTGGGGCGCCAAGGGCACGACTCCCATCGTCCGCCGGACCGGGAACCGGTTCTCCGTGAACGCGATGTCCGCGATCAGCACGCGGGGCCGGATGCACTTCATGGTCTTCACCGAGTCGTTCGACGCGAAGGTCATGTGCCGCTTCCTCGCCCGGATCGTCAGCCACTTCGACCGGAAGGTCCACCTGATCGTCGACCGGCACTCGGCCCACCGCTCGAAGACCGTCCGGGCCTGGCTCGCCGGCCACCAGGACCAGATCGAGCTGCACTTCCTGCCCTCGTACTCACCCGAACTGAACCCCGACGAGTTGGTCAACGCCGACCTCAAACGCAGCCTGCCCCACACCCACCGGGCCAGGAACCAGGCCGAACTCGCCGCCGAAACCCGCAGGTTCTTCCACAGACGCCAACGTCAGCCGCACATCGTCCGCGGCTACTTCGGCGGCCCGCACGTCCGCTACGTCCTGGACGAGAACCCTTTGAGTTTCTGATCAATAGGGTCGGAGGTTGCACCGTTCTCGCGTTGACTGGAGAGTCAAGTGTAGCCTCGCTACCCGACGCAACGCTTACTGCGCTGGGTAGCAGTAGCAAATTCGAAGCCCCGTCAGGTGTGTCCTGACGGGGCTTCGGCGTGGGGTGACGGCAGTAGTTGACGGCAACGTCAGCGGACGAGGGCCACGGAGGGAGCGGTCCGTCTCCGTCGGAGCTGCCCGTCTCCGGTCTCGGGCTCCTCGGCCCGGGCCCGGGTGCTGGCGAGGCGGTAGGGGTCGACGCCTGTCTCGGTGATCGTGCCGTTGAGACTCGGCGACAACGCGATCTGAGACGCACCTACCCGACAGACAACATCACATGAGACCGGTGGCGTACGCCGCCGCGGCAGAGACAACGTCACCCGAGACCAGCAGCGAATCCAACAGGGTCACCTGAGACAGCGAGAACATCACGCGAGACGGGACACCCAGTCCTGATCGGTGGAGGTCATGCGACCACCCTATCGACGGCTGCATAAGCGGAAGTGATGGAGAGTGCAGGAATCATCGTTGGACGTGAAGACGGGCGGCCGACCAGCATGGTCGCCATGAACCCGAACACCTCCCCCGTCACCCCCTCCGCTCCCTCCACGCCCCGGATCGCCCTGGTCGGCGACCGTTCCCCGCACGTCAGGTCCCACGTCCGCGTCCCCGTCCTCCTCGACGCGCTCGCCGAGCGGGACGGGCTCTCGCTCGACGCGTACTGGATCCCGACGGGCGACGCGGCGGCGCCCGGCGCCGTGAAGGGCTTCGACTCGGTGTGGGTGCTGCCGGGAAGCCCGTACGCGAGCGAGGCGGGGGCGCTGGCCGCGATCCGTACGGCCCGCGAGGACGGCATCCCCTTCCTCGGCACCTGCGGCGGCTTCCAGCACGCCCTCCTGGAGTTCGCGCGGAACGTCTGCGGCCTGTCCGGCGCGGCGCACGCCGAGAACGACCCGGCGGCGGACACCGGCGACCTGCTGATCGCGCCGCTCGCCTGCTCGCTCGTCGGCCACGAGGGCGTCGTCCGGGTCACCCCCGGTTCGCTCGCCGAGCGGTCCCTCGGCGCGGAGCGGACCACCGAGCGGTACCACTGCGACTACGGACCGGACAGCCGTCACGTCGACACCCTGCGGGCCCACGGCCTGCGCTTCACGGGCGCCGACGAGGAGGGCGGCCTCCGCATCGCGGAACTCCCCACCCACCCCTTCTTCCTGGCAACCCTCTTCCAGCCGGAACTCGCGGGCGACGGCACCCGCCCGCACCCGCTGATCCGCGCCCTGGCGACGGCGGCGACGCGGCACGCCGGCGGGCACGCGGGGTGGACGACCGGGCTGAGCTGAGCTCAGCCCGGCGGGTACGCGGCGCCGCCCAGGGTTCAGACGCGGGTCAGGTGACGGTTCAGCAGGTCGAGCAGCCGCTCCGTGTCCTCCGGGGAGCTCAGCCCCCGCTTGGGCAGCACCTCCACGAGGAAGGTGTTCGGGTCGCGGCTGAGGAGCACCACGTGGTCACGGGTCTCGCGGTAGCCGCGGAAGAACGACCAGCGCTGCTCGAACGTCACGTGGGTGTTCGCGGCGGTGATCCCCTCCTCGCTCACGGAGGCCCGGTACTCGCCCTGCCACGCGGCCGTGCGCAGCGCGCGCCGGGCCTGGAGACGCGGCATCGCCCAGATCAGGACGGCCCAGAGGGCAGCGAGCGCGATCGGCATCGTGAAGGTCCGCTGCGCGGCCACGAGCAGGAGGGCGACGCCGCCGAACAGCAGTGTGAAGCACCAGCGGAGGATGTGGAGGCGCTTGACCCGCTCACGCACCAGAGCGGCCGTGAGGATGTCGTCACGCGTCGGCCGGTAGACCAGCTCGACGGTTTCCTGGATGCCGTTCCGCCCTGATTCCATGACCATGACACGCGATCGTACTGTCGCGCTAACCCATGCTCACGACCAGGTCGGCGCGGTCCCGACCCCGGGCCACCAGACGGGCGTTGGCCTCGTCCGAGTCGTGGACCCAGCGCTCGGCGACGGCCCGGTCCTTGCCGAAGCGGACGTGCCGCTCGACGAGCCGGGGGACGCGGCGGCGGTCGTCCAGGTCCAGGTACCAGACCTCGTCGAGGAGGGGCAGGGCCTCGGCCCAGGGGCCCTCGTCGTGGAGGAGGTAGTTCCCTTCGGTGACGACGAGCGGGACCTCGGGCGGGACGGGTATCGCTCCGGCGATCGGCTCCTCCAGGGAGCGGTCGAAGGCCGGGGCGTAGACGGTGGTGCCGGGCCGGGGCGTACGCAGCCGGGCGAGGAGCGCGGTGTACCCGGCGGCGTCGAAGGTGTCCGGCGCGCCCTTCCTGCCGGCCCGGCCGAGCCGTTCCAGCTCGGCCTGCGCGAGGTGGAAGCCGTCCATCGGGACGAGGACGGCGAGCCCGTCGAGGCGGGCGACGAGCCGTGCGGCGAGCGTGGACTTCCCGGCCCCCGGCGCGCCCGCGAGGCCGAGTGTCCGCCGGTGGCGCGTGCCGGTCCCCTGTTCCGCGAGGGCCCGCGCCCGGGCGGCGAGCCGGTCGAAGTGCTGCGCGTCCATGCGGGGCATTCTCGCACTGGGCGAGCCGGTTGACGCGGGTAGATTCCTCCGTACTACTTTTGACCCCATGCCGTCCATCGCACTCGTCACCCTCGTCGTCCGTGACTACGACGAGGCCATCGCCTTCTACACCGACGCCCTCGGCTTCGACCTCGTCGAGGACACCGACCGGGGCGACGGCAGTCGCTGGGTCGTCGTCCGCCCGGCCGGCGCGGCCGGGGTCGGCGGCCTCGGGAACGTGGGCCTGCTCCTGGCCCGCGCCAAGAACGAGGCCGAGGCGGCCGCGGTCGGCAGCCAGACGGGCGGCCGGGTCGGTTTCTTCCTCCACACCGAGGACTTCGCCCGCGACCACGCCCGGATGACGGCGGCGGGCGTCCGCTTCTCGGAGGAGCCGCGCCACGAGCCGTACGGCTCGGTCGCCGTCTTCGAGGACCTCTACGGCAACCGCTGGGACCTCCTCCAGCCGGCGGACGCCGCCGCCTAGTACCTCCGCCTACCCGCCCAGCTTGTCGAGGCGGTCGCGCTGGGCCGGTGTCAGCCGGAGGTCAGCCGCGGCGACGTTCTCCTCCAGGTGTCCCACGCGGCCGGTGCCCGGGATCGGGAGGACGACCGGCGACCGGTCGAGGAGCCACGCGAGCGAGACCTGCGCGGGAGTGGCGTCGAGTTCGGCGGCCACGGCGGCGATCTCGGCCGCCGCCCCCGGCGCGGCTCCCGCGACCGGCCGCCACGGCAGGAACGCGATGCCCGCCGACTCGCAGGCCACGAGCACGGACTCGTGTGCGCGGTCGACCATGCTGTAGCGGTTCTGGACGCTCGCGACGTCGACGATCTCCCGTGCCCGTTCGAGTTCGGTGACGGTGACCTCGGACAGGCCGATCCGCCCGACCTTGCCCTCCGCCTGAAGCTCCCCCAAGGTCCCGAGCTGGTCCGCGAGGGGCGTCCGCGGATCGATGCGGTGCAGCTGGAGCAGCTCGATCCGCTCGACGCGCAGCCGGCGGAGGGCGTGCTCGACCTGCTCCCGCAGGGCGTCCGGCCGCGCGTCGTGCGTCCAGCCCTCCCCCGACTCCGCGCGCACGATGCCGACCTTGGTGGCGACGAGCAGCCCGTCGGCGTACGGGTGGAGGGCTTCCGCGAGCAGTTCCTCGTTGGCCCCCCAGCCGTACATGTGGGCGGTGTCGATGAGCGTGACGCCGAGCTCGACGGCGCGCCGGGCCACCCGGAGGGAGGACTCGCGGGCGTCGCCCGGCCCGGTCGGCAGGCGCATGGCTCCGAACCCGAGCCGCCGCACGCTCAGGTCCCCGCCGATACGAAACGTGTTCACTGCCTCCCCCGGCATCTCTCTCCTCCGCCCCCGCCTCGCACGCAAAAGGCAAGGCCAACAACGCGGTTGGCCCTCCCCGACTATCCTCCCCGGGAAGGAAAACCACTGTCGCGCGACCCGGCGCTCTCCCTACACTCACGACTCGACGCACCGATCGGCGCGTCAAAGGCCGTCCGACCGAGGGGAGAAGACCGTGCGCAGCCACCGTGCCGTCGCCGTGTCCTCCTCCCGTACCCGGTACGACGTGATCCTCGCCTCCTCGGCCGAGCGGTGGCGGCTGCGCGCCCGCCATCGCCGCCCGTGACGACGTCACACACCTGACGCTCGTCCGGGAATCGCGCTGCCCCGTTCTCCACGCAGCAGCGAAAGGCACGACACCGTGCGTACGAACCTCACCTCCGTCATCCGCAACCTCGGCATCCTCGCCCACGTCGACGCGGGCAAGACCACCGTCACGGAGCGGATCCTCTTCCTCACCGGCGCCACCCACAAGCGCGGCGAGGTCCACGACGGCACGACCGTCACCGACTTCGACCCGCAGGAGCGGGACCGGGGCATCACGATCTTCGCCGCGGCCGTCAGCTGCGACTGGGCGGGCCACCGGGTCAATCTGATCGACACACCGGGTCACGTCGACTTCTCCGACGAGGTCGAGCGCGCGCTGCGCGTCCTCGACGGCGCGGTCGCCGTCTTCGACGCCGTCGCGGGCGTCGAGCCGCAGAGCGAGACGGTGTGGCGGCAGGCGGACCGGCACGGCGTCCCGCGCATCGCGTTCGTCAACAAGCTGGACCGCGCGGGCGCGGAGCTCGACGGTGCCGTCGAGTCGATCCGGACGCGTCTCGGCACCGTCCCGCTCCCCGTCCAGCTCCCCATCGGGCGCGAGGACGGCTTCACCGGCGTCGTGGACCTGGTCCGGATGCGGGCGTACGTGTGGGCCGACGGCGCCGACACGTACACCGTCCGACCGGTCCCTGACGAGCTCCGGGACGAGGCCCGGCACCGCAGGCGACGCCTGGAGGAGACGGTGGCGGAACTGCACCCGGCGGCCCTGGAGGAGTTCTGCGAGAAGGAGACGCTCTCCGAGGAGACGCTGACGGGCGCGCTCCGCGACCTCACCCTCTCCGGCGAGGCCGTGGTCGTCCTCTGCGGCTCCGCCTACCGCAACCGCGGTGTCGAACCGCTCCTCGACGCCGTCGTCGCGTACCTCCCGGCGCCGTCCGACATGCCGCCGGTCCGCGGCGGGACGCCGGCGGACCCGGAGGCGCCGTTCACCGCGCTCGCGTTCAAGGTGAGCGCGACGGCCACCGGCCGCATGACCTACGTCCGCGTCTACGCGGGCACGCTCACGAAGGGAGACACCGTGCTCGACACCACCACAGGTCGCACCGAGCGGATCTCCCGCATCCTGCGCGTGCAGGCCGACCGGACGACGGAGCGGGACGTGGCGCGCGCCGGGGACATCGTCGCCGTCGTGGGCCCGAAGGCCACCCGCCCCGGCGCGACGCTCTGCGCGCCGGACGCGCCGGTCCTCCTCGAACCGCCGACGACCGCCGACCCGGTGGTCTCGGTCGCCGTGGAGGCCCGCCGGAGCACGGACACCGGCCGTCTGGCGACGGCCCTCGCCCGGCTCTCCGAGGAGGACCCGTCGCTGGTCGTGCGCTCCGACCCGGAGACGGGCCAGACGGTGCTCTCCGGTCTGGGCGAACTGCACCTGGAGGTCGCGGTGGAGAAGCTCCGGCGCGACCGGGGACTTGAGGTGTCGGTCGGCCGGCCGCAGGTCGCGTACCGGGAGACGGTGGCGAAGGGCGTCACCGGTCTGCTCCACCGCCACGTCAAACAGGACGGCGGCGCGGGCCAGTTCGCCCATGTGACCATCGACGTGGAACCGACGGGAACGGAGGAGGAGTTCACCTTCCTCTCCACCGTCACGGGCGGCCGCGTACCGCAGGAGTACGTCCGTGCGGTCGAGGCCGGCTGCCGGGACGCCCTCGTCGAGGGCCCCCTCGGCGGCCACCCGGTGACGGGTGTCCGGGTCACGCTCACGGACGGCGCCACGCATCCGAAGGACTCCTCGGAGATGGCGTTCCGCACGGCGGGCCGCTTCGCCCTGCGCGAGGCGCTCCGCGCGAGCGCGATGACGCTCCTGGAGCCGGTGGCCGAGGTCACGGTCACCGTCCCCGCTGAGTCGGTCGGCGCGGTACTCGGCGACCTCGCGGCCCGTCGGGGCCGGGTGACGGATCAGACGACCCGCTCCGGTACGGCGGTGGTGTCGGCGACGGTCCCGCTGGCCGAACTCTTCGGCTACGCGTCCCGTCTCCGCGGCCGCACCCAGGGCCGGGGCATGTTCACGACCCGCCCGGCGGGGTACGTCCCGGCGCCGGCCCCGTAGGACTGTCGGAACGACGCCGGGCGTTCGGCCCGCACCAGTGGTGCGGTCCGAACGCCCGGCGGCGGACCGGCTCTACGGAGCCAGGGTCCGCAGCACGCAGAACTCGTTGCCCTCGGGGTCGGCCATGACCACCCAGCTCGCGTCCGCCGCCTGGCCCACGTCCACCCTGGTGGCGCCGAGGCCGAGCAGCCTGGTCACCTCCTCCTCGGTGGTGCAGTCGATCGGGCTGATGTCGAGATGGAGCCGGTTCTTCCCGGCCTTGCCCTCGGGCACCTTGTCGAAGCACAGCGTGGGCGGCATCTGGCGGGCCCGGACCTCCTCTGCGGTCGGCTCCCAGGAGCCGATCTCGATCAGATCCCCGTTCCGGTCGATCACCTTGAAGTCCAGGACCTCGCACCAGAAGGCCGCGAGCACCTCCGGATCGTGGCAGTCAACGGCCAACTCGGTGAACCTACTTGTCATGCCGCTCCTCGATAGCGTGGAAAGGGCTCAGGCTACGCCGCTCGTCCGGCAGATCCGAACGATTTTCGGCTGGGGCGCGGAACCGCCGGCCCGGCCCGAACGTCGAAGGGCCATGGCTGAGAGAGCTGCACTCATCATCGTCGCCGTCACCCTCGCCACGGAGGCGCTCACGGGCTGCACCACGGCCGACGCGGGCGCGGAGGCCGTCCGGACGACCCCCTCCGTCCGCACGACACCGCCCGCCCGCACGCTCCCCTTCGACCTCTACACGCACTGCGGAATCGACGAGGCCCGTATCGGCTCGACGTACTTCGAGGCGCAGACCCCGCTCTCCGACGGCTCGGGAAACCCGCCCGACGGGTGGGACAACCCGACCCAGCGCGGCACGATGACCCTGACGTCCGAGACGGAGGCCGTCTTCACCGACGACGCCGGCCACGAGGTGACGTTCCACGCCCGACCGGGCGCGACCGCCTTCAAGCACATCTGCGCTTAAGCCGAGCGGAGTGGCGCTGGCGGCTCAACGGATCACGCTGGCGAGCCACTCGCTGAGCGGGTCAGGTACCGGATCACCGGCACGACCGTCTGGGCGCCGGAGCTGGCCCGCCGCCCGCCCAGCAGAGCCGTTGTCACAGGCAGCGGCTACCTTGCAGCTCAGCACAGAACCAAGACAGGTTGCGGGAAGAGGGGCGGCAATGGTCGTCGAGGTGGGGTACGCGCAGGCGTGGGACCTGGAGGCTTGTGCGCCCTGGCGGCCGGTATCCGCCGAGGAGGCCCGGGAGCGGGATGCCGCCGGGCTTCCGTACGTGGTGGTGTACCGGGAGCCGGGCCGAAAGGCTCCGCTGGAAGTCCGGCTGGTCTCCTGGCGGGAGCACTACGTGGGGCTGTGGGTCTACGACGCCCAAGGTCGCCGCACCTACGACCTGGACATGCGGCTGCTGGACGACCCGTCGCGGCTGCTGCGCCGGTACTCCGTCGGCTGGTACTACACGGGCCCGGAGATGGCGGAGTTCGACAAGGCGTGCCCACGCATCACCGTGGACCTCTTCCCGGACGGGAGGGGCCGAAGGACGGAGGAACTGCAGGGGCAGGGCGGGGGCTCCTACGCCACCTCGCCCGGACTCCGGGACGACGAGCGCTGGGTGGACCGCCCCGCCTTCGGTGAGTGGCCGCTGCTCTCGGCCCAGGTGCACGGGTTCATTGAGCCGCCGGCCTTCGAGGCGGCTGAGGTGGCCGAGGCGGCCGAGGCGGCCGAGGCGGCCGAGGCAGGTGACGGAGATGCCCCCGCCACCTGCTGGCGTCCGCCGCGCCCCGCGCAGCCCGGGCCGATCAACCAGTTGTTCCGGCCCGGCGTGCGCGTGACCGACGGGTACCACCCCGAGATGACCGTCGTGGAGCCGCGCCGGGTCGGCACCCTGCGCATACCCAGCGGGCTGCTGGCCGTCTCCGGCCCGGACATCGACCACGGCGACGGCGACGGACCGCGCATCACGGTCCCCGTCCCGCCCAGGCAGTACGTACTCGACGAGGCGCGGGTCCGCTTCAGCTACCAGTGCGAGTGGCGGAACGCCGAGGTCACGACCACGGAAACCGTGGCCGTCCGCCTGCTCGTCAGCGAGACCCCCGCAGCGACCTGGGAGATGGCCCTCGGTCCGGACGACGATTCCCGGCTGTTCATCGAGCAGCAGATAGCCGGCTTCGACACCGACGGTGCCACCGGTTGCTTCGCCGACGCCGGATCCTGGGATCCGCTCATCGCGCTCTTCGAGCGAGGGCTGATCCAGGGGGAGTCGGACCTGGACGGGTACGAGGACATCGACGACGGTTCCATGTTCATGCAGCGCACCTGGGACGAGGCTTCCGGTGGCGAGCTGATGGCCTTCGCGACGACCGGGGACGGCACCTACCCGGTGTGGGTCGGCCGTACCGAGGCGGGTGAGGTAACCGGCGTCGTGGTGCTGATGGCGGGAATGCCCGTCCTGCTCCCGGAGCAGGACAGAACCCCCACCGATGCGGCTGTGTAGACAGGGTCCTGCCTGCGGCCGCAGTCGCCGACCTGGTTGCAGCTGGTGACGATCTCGGCAGCGCGCTAGCGGCAGGTGCACCTCGGATGGTGACTTCCGCTCCGGGCTCGACGTCCCGGGCCGCTCCGAGCGTGCGAACCGGGCAGGTCCGCGGCCCGTGGGGGCCCTGTGCCAGGATGCGGGGACCGGACGTCCGCCGCACACGGACGGGCCGGTGCCGTACGACACGAGGAGCGACACGATGAGCACGACCCCCGCCGGCTATCTCTCCGAGCTGTTCTCGCTCGCGGGGCGCACCGCCCTCGTCACCGGGGGCAGTTCCGGCATCGGCCGGGCCATCGCCGGGGCGCTGGCCCGGGCCGGGGCCCGTGTGGTCGTCCTGGCGCGCAAGGAGGGCGAGCTCGTCGCGACCGTGGACGAGCTGACGGCCGCCGGCTGCCGGGCCGCGTGGGTGAGCGCCGACCTGAGTACGCGTGCGGGCATCAAGGCCGGGGCGGAGGCGGCCGCGGCCGTCTTCGGAGAGCCCGACATCCTGGTCAACTCCGCGGGCATCAACCTCCGTCCGCCCTTCGGTGAGCTGGGCGAGGAGGTGTGGGACACCACGATGACCGTGAACCTGGAGGCGCCGTTCCTCCTCGGTCAGCGTTTCGGCCCGGGCATGGCCGAGCGGGGCTTCGGCCGGATCATCCACATCACCTCCCAGCAGGCGCACCGCGCGTTCGTCCAGAGCGGGGCGTACGGGGTGTCCAAGGGCGCGCTGGAGTCGCTGGCCCGCTCGCAGGCGGAGGCCTGGTCCTCGTACGGCGTCACGGCCAACACCCTGGTGCCCGGCTTCGTGATGACCGCGCTCAACCGGCGGCTCTCCTCCGACCCGGAGAAGGTGAACGCGCTCGCCGCCCGGACCATGGTCGGCCGCAACGGCCTGGCCGAGGACTTCGCGGGCGCGGCCGTCTTCCTCGCGAGCGCCTCCTCCGCGTACGTCACGGGGCAGTCGCTCTTCGTGGACGGCGGGTTCTCCGTCCACTGAGCCGCCGGGGGGACCGGTCAGACGAAGTGGTCCTCGGCGTCCGGCATGGGCGCGTGAGCGAGGGCGATCATCGCCTCGTACTTGTCGGCGCCCATGTAGTAGTCACCGGTGTGGTGCAGGTAGAAGAACCTGCCCCGCTCGTCGACGAGCACGGGCGAACCCTCCGAGGAGTCGTGGCCGACCGGGAAAAGCCGTACACCGAGGTTGCGGCTCAGTTCGGCGATGTCGCCGGCGGTCGAGTGCCAGACGAGGGCCGGCGTGAAGTGGAGGTACTCCTCGCGGCGGGCGTCGATGGTCAGCCGGAGTCCCGCGTGTTCGGCGAGGAAGTCCGTGGCGGCGGCGAAGGGCTCCAGCGGGAACCCTTCGCGCCGGCACTCCTCGGTGATCTCCGCGACGATCGCGGGGACCCGGGCGGTCGCGTCACGGCCGGGGGACCAACCGTGCTCCCCGAACCAGGCGTCGACGTCTTCTCGGGTTTCCAGGCGCGGCACAGGAACTCCCTTCAGGGGCGGGGCGGCGTCCCCGACCAGGCGGCGAGGGCCCGGGCGCAGTCGGTCAGGAGCGCCGCCGTGGGGCCGAGGGACGCGGCCAGGCCCGCCGTCAGGGTCAGTACGGGCCCTTCGGCCGGGTTGCCCACCGTCACGGCGCACTCCACCGTGGCCAGCGGGCCTACGGTGCCGGGCGGGACGGGGACCGTCAGCGTCAGTTCGCAGCCGGCCGCGCGGACGCCCGAGGCGTCGAGGCGGCCGGTCATCGCCTCGATCAGCGGTTCGGTACTGCTGTCCAGGGAGCCCGGGCTCAGCGGGAAGTCCTCGTCCACGGCCACGACGCCGATCCCCCGCAGCGTGGTCGCCCTCAGGCGCAGCGCCCGGGCGCCGTACGCGCCGCTGCTGTGCAGGACGTAGACGGCGACGAGCGCGGCGCGGACGGCGGCGGCGAGATCGACGGAGCCGCCGGGCTCGCCGGGCAGCGGGAAGCGCCAGCGGGGCGCGCGGAGTCGGGCCGGTGCGATCCCCTCCGCGAGCGTGGTCAGGCCCTCGCGCACGGTCTCCCCGAGGAGCCATGCGCCGCCGGGGCCGAGGAGGACGAGCCGGCCCTCCTCGTCGACGGCGAGCGGCGCGTCCGTGTCCGTACGGCCCAGGGGGAAGAGCCGGACTCCCAGGTCGGCCGCGAGCCGGTCCAGCTGGGGGCTGGCGAAGCGGGCCTCGCGCGGGTCGACGACACAGCCCGTGGCGGCGACTTCGCGTCCGCCGTCCGGGGCGGGCGGGACGCGCAGACCGTGGAACTCGCGGACGGCCCGCTCGGCGGCGGGGAAGACGCTCCCGCCGCTGACCGTCACCGTCGTGAGGATCGCCAGCATCGCGGCGTCCCCGGCGTCACGCCCCTGCCGCCAGCCGGCCTTCGTCAGTACGCCGTCCACGGGAGACGTCACCCCTCGCCGTGCAGGACGTCGATGCCGAGGCGGTCGAGGAGGGCCGTGCACGAGCGGCAGACCTCGGCCTCCGTGCCGTGCTCGGGGTCGCCGTGCGGGCGGATCTTACGGGCGACGAGCGCGGCGCCCTCGAAGTGCGGGGCCGCCTCGTCCAGGGTGACCGTCCGGCCGTCGGCCCGCTGCCGGTCGAGGCCGAAGAGTTCGTCGGAGACGAGCGCGGACTCGGCGCAGTAGCCGATGAACGGCTCGCGCAGGGACGGCGGGAGTGCGTCGAAGAACTCCCGGACGGCCGGGTGGAGATGTGGCTCACCGTCACCGGTGAGGTCGGTGTGGCTGGTGACCCTGCCGTGCATGAGCAGCGACGCGGCCGTGCCGGGAACCAGGTCAGACATAGAGGTCCTCCGCGTCCTGCATGGGCCGATGGAAGAGGCCGATCATGGCCTCGTGCTTACCGGTGCCCATGTAGTAGTTGCCGAAGCTGTTCATGTTGAAGAACCGGCCCTGCTCATCGATGACGAGCACTTCCCCCTCCCCGGAGTCCCAGCCGATCGGGAAGAGCCGCACACCCAGGCCACGACTCAGCTCCGCGATGTCTTCGAAGAGATAGCCCCAGACGGGGACGGGCGTGAAGTGGAAGTGCTCCGCACGCTGGACATCGTGGGTCACGCGAAGTCCCGCGTGCTCGGCCAGGAAATCGGTGGCGGCGGCGAACGGCTCCACCGGGAACCCGCCCTTCCGGCTTTCCTCCAGGACCTCCGCCACGAACGCCGACGCCTGCTCGGCCACGTTCCGGCCGGGAAACCAGCCGTACTCGGCGAACCAGGCGTCGACGTCAGCGGGAACGTTGAGATGAGGCACAGGAGGCTCCTAACCTGCGTAGGCGGTGATGCCGGCCATGTCGAGGGCTATCGCGCACGAGCGGCACGGCGGTTTGTAGTCGTTGTGCGCGAGTTCTCCCCGCGGGTCCCGGCCGAGCTGTACGGAGTACATCTGCGCGCCGGCCATCGCCTCGCGTACGTGGTCGAGCGTACTGATGGAGGTACCTGACGGGTCGAGGTGGCGGAGTCGGTCCGAGAGGAGCACGGCCTCCGCGCACTGCCCATGGCCCGCGCCCGGCTGTCTGCCCTCCCCCTCAAGCCTGGCCTTCACCTCGTCGTAGATGTCCCGCGCGGCCGGATGCAGGTCAGGGTTGTTCACGCCCTCCCACTTGGTCGCGCTGGTGTGGCTGGTGACGACACCGTCGTGGAGCAGCCCGCCAGAGCACGAGTTCTCCTTGACGAGGTGCTCGCCGACCGGGAACCGGGTCTTGGCCAGGTCGATCTGGTGCTTGGGGTCGTTCGGGTTGTCGGGGTCGGCCCTACGCGCCCGGTCGGCGAGGTCGCGGGCCTCCTGGACGAGGGCTTCCCGCTGCTGCTCGGGGGTCAGGTGGCTCACGTCGAGGGGGTCGGTGCGGTGGTGACGCATGGTGCCCGCGGAGCTGCCGTGCCACGGCGGTGCCGGTGAGATGCGGTTGCCACCGGGGTTGCTGCCGCTGCCGCCGCCCGGGCCGTTGCCGCCGCCTCCCCCGCCACCACCGCCGCCGCCGTTTCCGCCGCCTCCGCCCCCGCCGTTCCCCTTGTTGTCGTGGTCGCCCTTGCGCTGGCGGGCGAAACGCTCGCGGAGGGTGTCGTCGGTGTTCTTGTGGTCGGCGGAGATCTGCTTGACGGCCTTGGGGAGGGTCTGGCCGACGTGGTCGCCCATGTTCTTCGCGGCCTTGGTCAGCGCTTCGAGCGCCTTGTCGGCGATCGGGTCGATCGCGTCGGCGATCGAGTCACGGCCCCGCGTCCGGCCGTGCGCGGTCTTCGCCTTCGTGAGCTTGCCCGCGGTCTTGCCGTGGATGCCGGCGCTGACGGTGTTGAGCTGGGTGGAGGCGTGGGTGTGCTCGGCGTGCTCGATGTGGAGGTTCTTCAGCCCGCTGCCCGGGCCCTTCCCTCCACCACCGCCGCCGGCCGAGGCCAGGTTCATGGCCTCCTTGCCGGACTGGACGCCCTCCTTGAAGCCCTCCTGCCCGGCGTCCTTCGTCTGGTCGAGGTCCACGCCGTCCTGCAGACCGATCGCCACCGCGCCGAGCTGGACGACGAGGTCGGCGGCCATGCCCTCCAGGGCGGCCACCGCCGGCTCGGTCATCGCGGCCACGACGTAACCGACGGCCTCCTCCACGCACTCCTTGATCAGGCGCTTGATGACCTCCTGCGTGGCCCGCATCGACGCCGCGCCGATCAGCGCCGACAGTCCGCCCGTCACCGGGATGAGGGAGAGCGCGATGCCCGCCTCGGCGGCGAGGTAGCCGAGCTGGACGACGGCGGCGAGCTTCATGCCCTCGATCGCGCCCGCCGCCGTGTCGAGACCGCCCGCGATCGTCCGCGCCGCACCCGAGATGTCCTTCAGGTGTTTGCTCTTGACCTTCGCCCAGTGCTCGTTGAGCGCGTCCATCGACTCGCCCTGACTGGACGACAGCAGGCGCTCGAAGTGGTTGTTCGCGAGCTGACCGTCGTCCTCCAGGTCCTCCGCGAACTCCCGCAGCGCGTCCGCCATCTCGCGATACGCGTCCTCGTCGACGTTCGGCCACGCCACCCCGATCAGATCGAGAAGAGTGTCCGCCCAGTCCGGAACCGTGACCGCCACGTTTCCCCCGTCCCCCGTCGTGCCGACTGTTCGACCGTTCGACTGTTTGCAATGCCGAACAGTCCTACCACAGGGGACGCCTGACGGGGCGTACGGGTTCCAGGGGCCGGAGGCGCGGTCAGCCCTCTTCCGGCTCCAGGCGCAGCGAGATCGAGTTGATGCAGTACCGCTGGTCCGTCGGGGTGGCGTAGCCCTCGCCCTCGAAGACATGGCCCAGGTGCGAACCGCAGCGCGAGCAGCGGACCTCGGTGCGGACCATGCCGTGGGAGCGGTCGTCGATCAGCTCGACCGCGGCGGAGTCCTTGGGGTCGAAGAACGACGGCCAGCCGCAGTGCGACTCGAACTTCTCGTTCGACGTGAAGAGCTCCGCGCCGCAGGCCCGGCAGGAGTACACGCCCTTCGTCTTCGTGTCCGTGTACTCCCCGCGGAAGGCGGGCTCGGTGCCCGCCTGGCGCAGTACCTGGTACTCCGCCGGAGTGAGCTCCGCGCGCCACTGCTCGTCCGGCTTCTCGATCTCGTACGACATCGCTCGCTCCTCAGCGGCTGAATCAGCTCGTCAGGTGGTCCAGGATGCGGGGTCCGAGGTCCGTGACGTCGCCCGCGCCCATGGTCAGAACGAGATCGCCGGGCTTGGCCATTCCCGCGACGACCTCCGGGACAGTCGCCTTGTCGTGGACGGCCGTGACGTCGGCGCCGGCCCGCCGGGCGGCGGCGATGATCAGCTCGCTGGTGATCCCGGGGATCGGGTCCTCGCGGGCCGGGTAGATGTCGAGGACGACCGAGGCGTCGGCGAGGGCCAGGGCGTCGCCCATCTCCTTGCCGAGCTCCTGGGTGCGGGAGAAGAGGTGGGGCTGGAAGACGACGAGCAGGCGCGAGCCTCCGGCGGCGCCCCGCATGGCCTCCAGGTCGGCGGTCATCTCGGTGGGGTGGTGCGCGTACGAGTCGATGACCTGGACGCCCGCGGCCTCGCCCTTGAGCTGGAGGCGGCGGCCGACGCCGGTGTAGGCGGTGAGGGCCTGGGCCAGCTCGGCCGGGTCGATGCCGACGCGCGCGCCGGCGGCGAGGGCCGCGGCGGCGTTGTGGGCGTAGTGGCGGCCGGGGACCGAGACGGTGAAGGTGTGCTCGACGCCGTCGAGGAGGACGACGACCTCGCTCTTCATGCCGTTCGGGGCGATCTTCAGGATGCGGGCGTCGGAGTCCTCGGACTCGCCGACCGTGACGATGTGCAGGCCGTCGCGGTCCGCGACGCGGCGGGCCAGCTCGCGGGCGCCGGAGTGCTCGCCGACGACCAGCGTGCCCCCGGGGCGGATCTTGGCGGTGAAGGCCTCGAAGGACTCGTAGATCTCGTCCATGGAGGCGTAGTTCGCGTGGTGGTCCAGCTCGACGTTGAGGACGATCGCGACCTCGGGGTCGTACTTCTGGAAGCTGCGGTCGCTCTCGTCGGCCTCGGCGACGAAGACGTCTCCGGAGCCGTGGCGGGCGTTGGTGCCGGGGCCCGCGAGGTCGCCGCCGATGGCGTACGAGGGGTCGAGGCCGAGCTCGGTGAGGGCGACGGCCAGCATCGAGGTGGTCGTCGTCTTGCCGTGTGTGCCGGCGACCGCGATCGCGCGCAGGTCGTCCATCAGGGAGGCGAGCGCGTCGGAGCGGTGCACGACGGGGATGCCGAGCTCGGCGGCGCGGGCCAGCTCGGGGTTGTCGGCGCGGATGGCGCTGGAGACGACGACGGCGGAGGCGTCGTCGGCGAGGTGCTCGGCGGCGTGGCCGATGTGCACCGTGGCGCCGAGGGTGCGGAGGGCGTCGGCGGTCGGGGACTCCTTGGCGTCGCTGCCGGCGACCTTGGCGCCGCGCTGGGCGAGGATCTTCGCGATGCCCGACATTCCGGCACCGCCGATGCCGATGAAGTGCGGCCGTTCCATGGCGGCAGGGATGGCGGGTGCCATGCGGATCTCTCCCCGGGTGCGTCTTGCTGTGTCGTGCTTCGTACTGGAAGGACCAGCCTAGTGGCTCGCGCCGGGCGGCCCGGGGCACGGGGTTCGGAGGGAGCGCCGTGTCCGCGCCCCCTGCACGGGGCGCGGACACGGACCTTCGGTGTTCCTTACTCCTCGCTGTGGGCGAAGAGCTTCAGCACGGGTACGCCCACCTTGTGGCGGGCCCGGGAGGCCCAGTCCCGGTGGAAGAACTCCTCCACGTAGTGCGGAGCGGTGAGAACGATCACCTCGTCCGCCTCCGCCTCCTCGACCACCGCCTTCATCTTGGTGAGCGGGTGGTCCTCGACGACCTGGCCGACCGCTTCGCAGCCGGCGTCTCTCAGGGCCTGGAGCGAGTACTCCAGGGCCTCCTCGGCGGGGATCCGGGCGGCCTTGCCCTCCGGTTCCCCGCCCTCGTGGGCGGCTTCCTTCAGTTCGCCCATGGCGACGTCGTCGATGGCACGCAACAGCACATCGGCCTGGTCACCACGTGGCTGCATAAGGACGATGAAGGACACGCCCTCGTCGCCGTGCAGCGTGGTGACGAACTCCACGTCGACGGACGTCAGGGGCTTCTCGATCATCAGAACGCTTGTGAACACCTCAGGAGCCCTTCTGCGGAAACCATCCTTCCCCGTGCCCGCACGGGGTCTGCGACATAAGTGTGCCCAGCGGACGGAAAGCGGAACGACAAATTCCGCCGATTGTCAGATCCGACGGTAGCGGGTGAAGAGGAAGCCGTCCTGCTCCAGCACGGAAGCCACGGCAAAGCGTGTCGGGACGGCCACCGAAGGGCCTCCGGCGATCCGCTGGGCGTCACCCGCCGTCATCGTCGGCGAGAGCGTCAGACAGAGCTCGTCGAGGACCCCGGCCGCCACGAACTGGCCGAGCAGCCGGGGGCCGCCCTCGGTCAGCTGGCGGCGCAGCCCGCGCTCCGCGAGGGCCGCCACCGCACGGGCCGGCTCCACCGCGGCCCCCTCGCCCGCGACCAGCACCTCGGCGCCCGCCCTCTCGGCCGCCCGTACGCGGTCGGGGGCCGCGGCGGCCCCCGTGAGGATCAGCGTCGGCACGAGCGGCTCCGTGAAGAGCGGCAGCGAGAAGTCGAGGTCGAGGGAGGCGGTGACCACGGCGATCACGGGCGCGGGCCCCTGGCCGGCGGCGGCCCGGCGGGCGGCGAAGGCCTCCCGCGCCCTGGCGGGGCGGTAGCCCTCCAGGCGAACCGTTTCCGCACCCACGACGACCACATCGGCGAGCCCGCGCAGGGTGCCGAAGATCCGCATGTCCGCGTCGGAGGAGAGCGGCTGGGAGCGGCCCTCGTGCTGGCCGGCCCCGTCGAGGGACGAGACCATGTTGGCCCGCAGCCACGGAGCGTCACCCTCCGGGTACGCGTAGGCCTCGGCCAGCTCGTCGAGGGACCACTCACGGCCACCGGCCGGAAGCTCGTTCGAGGCGGGAGTCCCCGGCCCGGAGAGGCCCGTGACGGCCTCCCCCGCGGCGGTCTCGTGGGCTGTCATGTCCGTCACAGGGAGCAGGCGTCGCATCCTCGCAGTCTGACATGGCGCTTACAGTGGGGAACTGTGTCGACCCACGCCCTCACCGAAGCGGCTTCCACCGAAGCGGCCCCGCTCTCGCTCTGCTCCCGAGAGCCCCACGTCCCCGCAGACCGTCTCGTCGCGGAGATGGTGCCGCCGCCGCGCTTCGACTCCGTACGTTTCGACACGTATCTGCCGGACCCGAACCAGCCCAGCCAGACGGACGCCGTCAAGGCGCTGAGCCAGTTCGCCGAGGGCCTGGGCGGAGCGCACGCCACCGGAGCCGGGAAGCGCCGCTGGTTCGCCAGGAAGCCGGCCGCCCCGAGCGGGCCGCGCGGGGTCTACCTCGACGGCGGGTACGGCGTCGGCAAGACACACCTGCTGGCCTCCCTCTGGCACGCGACCCCCGCCGAGCCCTCGCTGAAAGCTTTCGGCACCTTCGTCGAGCTGACGAACCTGGTCGGCGCGCTCGGCTTCCAGCAGACCGTGAAGACCCTCAGCGAGCACCGCCTCCTCTGCATCGACGAGTTCGAGCTCGACGACCCGGGCGACACCGTCCTCGTCTCCAGCCTCCTCGGCAAGCTCGTCGAGGCGGGCGTGGCGCTCGCCGCCACCTCCAACACCCTCCCCGGCAAGCTCGGCGAGGGCCGCTTCGCCGCCGCCGACTTCCTCCGCGAGATCCAGGGCCTCTCCGCGCACTTCATGCCGCTGCGCATCGACGGCGAGGACTACCGCCACCGCGGCCTGCCCGAGGCCCCCGCCCCGTACTCCGACCAGGTCGTCACGGAGACCGCGTACGCGACGCCGGGCGCCTCCCTCGACGACTTCCCGCACCTGCTCGACCACCTGGCCAAGGTGCACCCGAGCCGGTACGGCGCGCTCACCGACGACCTCACCGCGGTCTGCCTCACCGACGTCCGGCCGGTCCCCGACCAGTCGACGGCGCTCCGGCTCGTCGTCCTCGCCGACCGGCTCTACGACCGCGAGATACCGGTCCTCGCCTCCGGGCTGCCCTTCGACCAGCTCTTCAGCGCAGAGATGCTGAACGGCGGATACCGCAAGAAGTACTTCCGGGCGATCTCCCGGCTCACCGCGCTCGCGCGCGACGCAAAGGGGCTTGTCGGGCAGTAGGTTGGGGGCCAAAACCGATCGAAAGGGATCCACCATGGCCACCGTGCGTCACGCCCACACCGTCTGGCAGGGCGACCTCCTCAAGGGATCCGGCGTCGTCACCCTCGACTCGTCCGGCCTCGGCTCGTACGACGTCTCCTGGCCGGCCCGGACCGAGGAGCCGAACGGCAAGACGAGCCCCGAGGAGCTCATCGCCGCCGCGCACTCCTCCTGCTTCTCGATGGCCTTCTCCAACATCCTGGCCAAGGCCGACGCCCCGCCGGCCCGCCTGGAGACCAAGGCGGACGTCACCTTCCAGCCGGGCCAGGGCATCACGGGCGTCCACCTGACCGTGCGCGGCGAGGTCCCCGGCCTGGACGCCGACCAGTTCCAGGCGCTCGCCGAGGACGCGAAGAAGAACTGCCCCGTCAGCCAGGCGCTCACGGGCACGACGATCACACTCACCGCCGAACTGGCCTGACTGCAGATCAGTTCTCGCGCCACATGAGGCCGTTGTGGCCCGCTTGGTTCACGTGTCACCACAGTGCGTGATACACACATGCGGGTCACACGTCACCACAGCGCACGGCACGCGCACGGCACGCGCGCGTCGCCCCTGTCCGCCAACAGGAAAGTGGGTTGCCTCATGTCCGCGACACGACGTCAGATCCTCTCCCGCACCGGCGCGTCCGTCGCCGGGATCGCCTTCACCGGCGCGCTCTCCGAGCTCTTCGCCGGCAGCGCGGTGGCCGCCGGGGGACGGGACGGAGCGGGGTACGGCCCCCTCCTCCCCGACCCCGCCGGGCTTCTCGACCTCCCGGCCGGCTTCCACTACAAGGTCCTCTCCCGGCAGGGCGATCCGCTCCGCTCCGGCGAGGGGCTCGTCCCCAGCAACCACGACGGCATGGGCGCCTTCGCCGGACGTCGCGGGCGCGTGCACCTCGTCCGCAACCACGAGAACCGGGTCACCGGGCGCATCGGCGTCCCGACCGTCCCCGGCCTGACGTACGACCCGGCCGCGAAGGGCGGGTGCACGGCCCTCGAACTCGACGGCCGGAACAACGTCCTCGGCGAGCGCGTCGCCATCGCCGGCACCGCCGTCAACTGCGCGGGCGGGCCCACCCCTTGGAACACCTGGCTGACCTGCGAGGAGACCGAGGACAGGGCCGGGACGAACGGCTACACCAAGGACCACGGCTTCATCTTCGAGGTCGACGGCGCCGACCCGCACCGCACCGGGGCCGTCCCGCTCACCGCGATGGGCCGCTTCCAGCACGAGGCGATCGCCGTCGACCCGTCGAGCGGCATCGTGTACGAGACGGAGGACGCCTTCCAACGGCCCTTCGGCCTCTTCTACCGCTTCCTCCCCCACAAGCCCCTCGGCGGCACCGGCTCGCTGCGCGCGGGCGGCGCCCTGGAGGCCATGCGGGTGCCGGGCGTGCCCGACCTCTCCGTGATCCAGGAGACCGGCGCGCGCTTCGAGGGCGTCGAGTGGGTCCCCGTACCCGATCCGCAGGCGACGGAGACGCCCATCAGGCTCCAGGACTTCGGGCCGAAGGGCATCACGCACGCCCAGAAGCTGGAGGGCTGTTACTGGGGCGGGCGGGCCGTGTACTTCGTGTCCTCCTTCGCCCGCCTCAAGGACGGCTCCGGCGCCACCCACTTCGGGCAGGTGTGGAAGTACGAGCCGCACCGGCGCCGTCTCACGCTCGTCGTCGTCTTCGGCCCGGACACGGACATCCAGCTGCCGGGCGAGTCGCCGGACAACATCTGTCTGACACCGAGCGGAGGCCTGATGGTCAGCGAGGACGGCGACGGGGCGCAGCACGTCTACGGGGTGAGCCGGAAGGGCGAGGTGTACCCGGTCGCCCGGGGTGCCAACAACATCGGGACGCCCGAGGCCCCGGAGTGGGGCGAGTTCGCGGGCGTCACCTTCTCCCCCGACGGCTCCACGATGTACGTGAACTGCTACACGCCAGGGACGACGTTCGCGGTGACGGGCCCGTGGTGCTGAGCTGAGACCGGCGCTCGCCTCGGGGTGGCCGCGCTACGCGCGTCGCGCGCGTAACGCTCTCGTAGCGCGGCCGCCCCCCACCGAAAACGAACGCTTGCGTGAATGCGCGGATGAACCTTCACCCCGTGGACCAGCGCCCGCCGTTCGGGCGGCTCGCCGCGCTCGGCGCGCAGCACGTGCTCATCATGTACACCGGCTGCGTCACCGTCCCGCTCGTCTTCGGCGCCGCCGCCGGCCTCGACCCGGCGGCCATCGCCCTCCTCATCAACGCCGATCTGCTGATCGCGGGGCTCGTCACGCTGATCCAGAGCCTCGGTGTCGGGAAGGTCCTCGGCATCCGGCTGCCGATCGTCACGGGGGCGACCTTCGCGGGCGTGACGCCGATGATCCTGATCGAGCAGGAGTACGGCATGCCGGCCGTGTACGGCTCGATGCTGGCGGCCGGACTGTTCGGGCTGCTCGTGGCGGTGCCGTTCGCCCGGCTGGTGCGCTTCTTCCCGCCGCTCGTGAGCGGCACGGTCATCACCGTCGTCGGTCTCTCCCTGATCGGCGTCGGCGCGGGGCTCATCACCGGCAACGACCCGGAGGCCGCCGACTACGCCTCCGGCGAGCGGCTGGCCCTAGCGGCCGGCGTCCTCCTCTTCATCGTCCTGTTCACACGCTTCGCCCGCGGCTTCCTCGGACAGATCGGCATCCTGATAGCCCTGGTGCTCGGCACGCTCACCGCCGTACCCATGGGGCTCACCGACTTCTCCCGGGTCTCCGGCACCGACTGGATCGGCCTCGCCGCGCCCTTCCACTTCGGGGCGCCGCAGTTCCCGCCGACCGCCGTCATCGCGATGTGCGTGGTGATGCTGGTGATCTTCACGGAGTCGACGGCCGCGATGCTCGCGGTCGGCGAGGCCACCGGCCGCCCGGTCACCGGCAAGGACCTGGCACGCGGTCTGGCGGCGGACGGGGTCTCCGGTGTCCTCGGCGGAGCGATGAACTCCTTCATGGACACGGTCTTCTCGCAGAACGTCGGTCTGATCGGCATCACCAAGGTCGCCAGCCGGTACGTCACCGCCGTCGCCGGCGGCGTCCTCGTCGTCCTCGGCCTCGTCCCCCGGCTCGGCGCCGTCGTCGCCGCGCTCCCCGGGCCGGTCGTCGGCGCGGCGGGCCTCGTGCTCTTCGCGACGGTCACCATGGTCGGGGTGAACACCCTGCGCCGGGTCGACCTCGACCAGGGGCACAACCTGACGGTCGCGGCGGTCGCGCTGGGCGTCGGACTGCTGCCGGAGGTCGCGGACGGGATCTACGACGGCTTCCCCGCCTGGTCCCGCATCATCCTGGGCAGCGGCATCACGAGCGCGGCCCTCGCCGCCTTCCTGCTGAACCTCCTCTTCCACCACACGCGGTCCGGGGTCGCGGGCGACCTGGTTCCGTCGCAGGATCGGGGAAGCAGGAGCGGCGCGGCGGAAGGCTCACGAGGTGGCGAAGAACAAGAGGACGAAGGACGACGGGAAGCGGCCGGAACAGCGGAAGCAGCCGGACGCACCCCTGCGTGACGTGCTGCGCGTCCCCGAGGGCGAGCGGCTCGACCTCACCGCGTACGACGCCTCGGGGATCCCCGCCGGCCCCGCCGACAAGGCGGCCGGTCTGGCCGCCACCGCCGCCCTCGCGCCGCGCCTCGCGGACCTCCAGGACCGGCTGTACGCGTCGAGCACGGCGGGCGACCGGCGACGGCTCCTCCTGGTCCTCCAGGGCATGGACACCAGCGGCAAGGGCGGCACGGTCAAGCACGTCATCGGCCTCTTCAACCCGTCCGGCTGCCGCATCCACGCCTTCAAGGCCCCGACCCCGGAGGAGCGGAACCACCCGTTCCTCTGGAGGATCACGAAGGCGCTCCCCCAGCCCGGCGAGATCGGCATCTTCGACCGCTCGCACTACGAGGACGTCCTCATCGGACGCGTCCGCGACCTGGCCCCGCGCGCGCAGCTCTCGCGCCGCTACAGCCAGATCAACCAGTTCGAGAAGTCCCTCGCCGACGACGGGGTGACGATCGTCAAGGTCTTCCTGCACCTCTCGTACGAGGAGCAGCGCAACCGGCTCCTGGAACGCCTGGACAACCCCCAGAAGCACTGGAAGTTCAACCCCGGCGACATCGAGGAGCGGTCGGTGTGGCCGGCGTACCGGGAGGCGTACGAGATCACCCTCGAACGCTGCACGACGGACGAGGCCCCCTGGTACCTGGTCCCGGCGGACCGCAAGTGGTACCGGAACTGGGCGATCAGCAAGCTGCTGTTCGAACACCTGGAGGAGTTGGACCCGGCGTACCCGCCGGGGGACTTCGACGTGGCCGAGTGCCGGCGACGGCTACTGCTGTCGTGAGCGGCGCCAGTCCCTGACGGCGCGTTTGAGCTGCTCGGACGTGGGCTCCGTGCTGAGGAGTTCCAGCCTGCCGTGCCGCGCCATCGTGGAGAACAGCCGGTCGGCGAGAACCGGCTGTTCCCCGTATGCCGGCCGCTCCGCGAAGACGGCCGTCACCCTCGCCTTCGTGCCCGCGCTGCTCGTCCTCCCCTTTCGCCGCGAGCGGGCCGCGCACGCCCAGGCGATGGTGCGTCAGCTCAGCGCGTGGACTCGGGTGCTGCTGCTGTCGAGTCGCGAGCGCTAGTCACTTTGATCGGTTAACTTCCGATCGTGAACATTCCTGTACGAAAGATGGCGGCGTTCGCTCTCCTGGGCGCCGCTCTCGTCGGCTGCGGCGGTGGCGGCACCGCCCGGACCGCCCCGTCCACCGAGCCGGCCGTCACCCGTAGCCCGGCGCCGCGGGCGTCCGCCGCCGCCGGGCCCGCACCGGCGCCCGGACGCACCGAAGGGCGCGCGGCGCCGCCCACCCTGGCCCCGGGACCCGGCGGGCTCACCCCCGTGTACTCCCGCCGGGCGGCGAACACCCCGAAGAGCGCCGAGAAGGTCGTCGCGCTCACCTTCGACGCCGACATGACGGCCGACCAGGGCCCCCGGGCAGCGCGCGGCGAGCGTTTCGACAACCCGCAGCTCATCGCGACCCTGCGCCGCCTCAAGGTGGACGCCACCGTGTTCATGACGGGCCGCTGGGCGGAGGAGTACCCGGACCAGACCAGGTCCATCGGCGGCGACCCGCGCTTCGAGATCGCCAACCACTCCTACAGCCACTACGCCTTCGCGTCCCCCTGCTACGGCCTCCCGACCGTCGCGGGTCCCGACATGGCGGCCGACGTGCAGCGTGCCTTCGACGCCTTCCGGGACGCCGGGGCCGTCAACGTCGTCCCGTACTTCCGCTTCCCCGGCGGCTGCTACGACGACGCCGCCCTGCGCGCGCTCGGCCCCGCCGGGGTGACGGCGGTCCAGTGGGACGTGGTCAGCGGGGACGCCTTCGCCAAGGACCCGGACGCCGTCGCCGAGCAGGTGCTCGACGGGGTGAAGCCCGGCTCGCTCGTCGTCATGCACTGCACACGCAGCGCCGCCCCCGTCACCGAACAGGCGATCCGCCGGATCGTCCCGGAGCTGCGGGCCCGCGGCTACCGCTTCGTGAAGGTCTCGGAGCTGATGGGCGGCCGCTGAGCGGACCCCTTCGACTGCGCCTGTCAGCCCGAGCAGGCCGTGCGCTGGGCCTCCTGCCACTCGCAGACCGGGCAGAGCGTGATCCCCTTGGTCGTCTCCGGGTACTCGGTCGGCTCCTGGCACAGCACACACGAGGCGAACGGTCCCTCGGCCGCCGGTTCGGGCTTCGGGCCGGCGGGCTGAGGGGTGCCGTCGCAGTACGACGTCGACTCGGTCATGCCGTCGAGCGTACTCACTCCGGGCCCGCTCATTCCAGGCGTGCCGTGGCCCGGCAGGCGAGGGCCGCCGTCGCCGCCGCGAGCAGCATCGCGCCGGCGCACGCGAGCCACGGCAGCTGCGCGGTCGCCGTGCGGGACCCGGTGACCAGGGCGGTCAGGGCGTGCTTCGCCGGGGAACCCGTGGTGACGAGGGCAAGGAGCGAGCCGGTGACGAGGGCCGTGACCGACCAGCCGGTGCCCTTGAGGAACGGCCGGGCGGCCAGGGCGCCGACGGCGGCGCCCGTCAGGACGCAGGCCGCCGTCGCGAGAAGCCCGGCGCCCGCGGCGGCGAGCGGACCGACCCCGCGCCGGTTCCCGATCGCGGTCAGACCGAGGACGGCGACCACGCCCAGGAGCCCCGGCAGGGCGGTCCCGGTGAGGAGCGCCGCGAGGTGGACGCGGCTCCGGCCGGCCGCCGCGGCGACCACGTTCCGGGCGGCGGACGGTTCCTGGGTGAGGCAGATCCGTACGCACCAGGCCGTCACCGGAAGCAGACCCGCCGCCGCGAAGCCGAGCGCGCCCAGCACGGGTTCGCCCGCGCGGACGCCGACGGCGAGGAAGGCCGCGTACAGGAGGAGGGGTGCGAGCCAGCGCTGGGAGCGGAGCAGCAGAGCCGACTGGTAGCGCAGGAGCGCCGTCATACCCGTACCGCGCCTTCTTCCGTACTCAGGTGGTGGATGTGCCAGGAGGCGGCGAGGAGCACCGCGAGCAGGGCGTCGGAGTGCGCCGCGTCGACGGTCAGGACGAGGGGGCGCGCGGCGTCGTCCGGGTCCGGGGACTCGGCGGCGGGCGCTCCCGGCAGGCCCTCCGGGAGGGGCTTGCCGCCGGTGGCGGTGATCCGGACCCGAGGGGTCGGCGGCGTTTCCCCCGCCGCTGCCGCCACGGCGCGTACCGCGCCCGACTCCACGGCGTACACCTCGTCCGGCTCCCCCGCGAGGCGGCGCGGGTCGTGTTCGACGAAGACGGCCGTGCCGCCCGCCGCGACCCGTTCCCGGACGGCGCGGTCGAGTGCGGTGCGGGCGGTGGTGTCGAGGCCGGTCCAGGCCTCGTCGAGGACGAGGAGGTCCGGGTCCGCGATCAGGGCCTGGGCGACGGCGACCTTCTGGCTGGTGCCCTTGGAGAGTTCGGTCAGTTCGGTACGGGCGTGCTCGCCGGCCCCGAAGCGCTCCAGCCACTCCGCCGCCCGGGCCCTGGCCGTCGCCCGGCCGAGGCCCTGGACGCGGCCCAGGTGGACCAGGTAGTCGCCGGCCGTGAAGGGCAGGGCGGCGGGGAAGCGCTCGGGGACGTACGCGGTGCGGGGCGGGCGGCCGGTGATCCGGCCCTCGCTCGGGGCGTCGATCCCGGCGACCAGCCGGAGCAGTGTCGACTTGCCGGTGCCGTTGGTGCCGACGACCCGGACGAGGGTGGCGGCGGGCAGGCCGAGGACGGCCCCACGCAGGACCCACGGCCCGCGCGGTCCGTACCGGCGTCCGACCTGCTCCAACCTCACGTATCCGACCTCACATGTCCACCCTCGATCGCCGGACCTCACGTGCCCGATCTCAGGGCATCCTGACCCGGAAGCTCCGCCTCCCACAAGAATCCCCGCCGGGTTCCCCGCCGGTCGTGCGTCCTCCGCGGCGGGTCCGGCCGTCGGGCGGGCGTCACCGCGGCGGGTCCGGCCGTCGGGCGGGCGTCACCGCGGCGGGTCCGGCCGTCGGGCGCGCGTCACCGCGGCGGGTCCGGCCGTCGGGCGCGCGTCACCGCGGTGGCAGACTTGCCCGGGTGAGCAGTGAAGAGACCGACCTCCGCGATGAGAAGCCCCAGTTCGTCCTCCCCCTGGTCGTACGGATCGAGCGCGACGCGCCCCCGTCGCGTACCGACGCCCTGGAGACCGCCGCGCGGGCCGTCCTGGAGATCCTCACCGACGACCGTTCGCTCGACGAGGGCGAGTGGGCGCAGGCCATGACGGACTGGCAGGACGCCCGGATCCGCAAGGTCGTGCGCCGGGCGCGCGGCGCGGAGTGGCGGAAGGCCGGAGCGCTCCCGGGCATCACGGTGACCGGCGAGGAGGCGGAAGTACGGGTCTTCCCGCCGGTGCCGCTCGACGGCTGGCCCAAGGAGCTGGCCAAGCTCCAGGTGTCGGGCACCGACCTCGACGACCCGGCCGCGCCCGGTCCCGTGGCGGACGGGGCCGTGGTGCTCTGGATCAACCCCGGACTCGACATGTCGGCGGGCAAGACGATGGCGCAGGCCGGGCACGGCGCGCAGCTGCTGTGGTGGGCGATGGCCGACACGGACCGGAAGGCCTGGCAGGAGGCGGGCTTCCCGCTCGCCGTGCGCACCGCGACGCCCGAGCACTGGGCCGCGCTCACGGCGGCCGACAGCGGGCTGCCGGTCGTCCGGGACGCCGGGTTCACGGAGATCGCCCCCGGGAAGACGGTCGTCTCCGAGGGAAGCCGTCTCTTCGCTTCTCACCTGCGGCTGCGACAGCCGTAGCAGACTGAGGCCATGACCTCGTCCTCAGCCTTGGGGCGGCGGGTCGGCCAGGCCACGTCCCTGCTGCTCCTGTTCGTGCTGGTGGGGATCGACGCCTGCGGCCGCCGCCCCGGCAAGCGGAAGCTCCGGAAGATCGCCGCGTCGGACGAGGTCCGGCGGAAGCGGGAGCGCGCCGAGCGTGAACTGCGGGCGCGCGCCGAGGAGATCGGCAGGTCCGGGCCGTGGGGTCCGGCCGCGCGCACCACGCTGGTGGACATGTGCACCCGAGGCGGCGGCAGGAACTTCCTCGATCAGAACGCCCCGCGGCAGCCCGCGCTGGACTGCCTGATGCGGCTGCACCTGTACTTCGTCGTGGACCGGTCGGCTCACCACGTACTCCCCAGTGTCGCTCGCGGGGAGCTGCTGTCCTGGGACCCACCCGGCGACGACACGCGGGCGCGGCTCCCGGAACCGCGCCCCCTGCGCAAGGCGGTGCTCAGCACCTGCGTGTCCGATCCCGCCGGCCTCACCCTCGCCGCGCTGCGGAAGCGCCCGGGCACGCTCGTCGTCTGGACGCTGACCACGGGCTATCACACGATCCCTGGCGCCAGGTGAGCCCGGCGACCGGTGCGCGGCCGTGCCCGGCGCGCACCCGGTTCGTGGCCCCGGGGCAGAGCGGCGGCCTCCGGGCACCGAAACCTCAAATGTAGCTCTGAACGTCCCCCTCCCGGGGTTCGGACGTCCCCACCGGGGCCATCACGTGGAGGACTGAGGACCGAAGGAGGGGGACATGGGGGACATGGCGGAACTCGGCATCGGCATCGGCTGGCGGCCCGAGATCGCGGAGGCGGTGGAGGCGCTGCCCGGCGTCGACTGGGTCGAGGTGGTCGCGGAGAACATCTGCGCCGACCACCTGCCCGACTCGCTGACCCGACTGCGGGAGCGCGGCGTGACGGTCGTCCCGCACGGGGTGTCGCTGGGGCTCGGCGGCGCGGACCGGCCGGACCCGGCGCGGCTGGCCGCGCTCGGGGAGAAGGCGGTGGCGCTGGGGGCGCCGCTGGTCACGGAGCACATCGCGTTCGTACGGGCCGGGGGGCCCCTCACCGCGTCGCCGCTCCTCGAAGCGGGCCACCTGCTGCCCGTGCCCCGGACCCGGGACGCGCTCGACGTGCTCTGCGAGAACGTGCGCATCGCGCAGGACGCGCTGCCCGTGCCGCTCGCCCTGGAGAACATCGCCGCCCTGATCGCCTGGCCCGGGGAGGAGCTGACGGAGGGGCGGTTCCTGGCGGAGCTGGTGGAGCGTACGGGGGTACGGCTCCTCATCGACGTCGCCAACCTGCACACCAACCACGTCAACCGCGGCGAGGACCCGGCGAAGGCCCTGTCCGGACTGCCGGGGGAGGCCATCGCGTACGTGCACGTGGCGGGCGGCGTCGAGCGCGACGGCGTCTGGCACGACACCCACGCGCACCCGGTGCCGCGCCCGGTCCTCGACGTCCTCGCGGACCTCGCCTCGCGGGTCTCGCCGCCCGGGGTGCTCCTGGAGCGGGACGACGACTTCCCGCCGGCGGAGGAGCTGGCGGCGGAGCTGACGGTGATCCGGTCGACGGTGGCGCGGGCCCGAAGGGCCGGGACGCCCGTCGGCAGCTCCGTCGCCCCGGCCGCGCCGCTGCTCATCGGCGCGGGCGCCCGGGTGTCGGGCGGACCGATGCCGAGCGCCGCGCCCGCCGCGCCCGCCACGACCGCGGCGGTCGATGTCGCGATCGATGCCGATGTCGCGGTCGCGGCCGATACCGATGTCGCGGCCGATACCGATGTCGCGGCCGATGGCGATGGCGTGGCATCCGAGCTGCCCCGTCCCCGGGCGTCGGACGACGACGCGTCCCCGCCCTCCGCCGGCGCCCGGCAGCGCGTCGGGCTCGCGCAGGCCGCGCTGTTGTCGGCGCTCGTCGCCGGGACGCCCGCGCCCGAGGGCTTCGACAGCCGACGGCTCGGCGTGCAGAGCCGGGCGCTGGCCGCCAAGCGGGCCGGGGTCGTCGCGAAGGTCGCTCCCGAGCTGCCGGAGATCCTCGGCCGCGGCTTCCGGCCCGCGTTCCTCGCGTACGCCAGGTCCCGCCCCATGACCGGCGGCTACCGCCGTGACGCCCTCGACTTCGCCGAGCACCTGCTGCTCGCCGACCGCCCCGAGGACCCGGCCGCCCGACGGCTGCTCACGGAGTGGTGGCAGGACCGTTCCGGCAGCCGCCCGCCCGGCCGCGCCCTCAGGCTCGCCCGGGCCGCCCGCCACGCCCTTGTACGGAGGTGACCGTGAACACCCTGGTCGTCGTCTTCTACCTGGCCGGCGCCGCCGGCATCGCCCTGCTGATCACCCGGGTCGTTCGCGCGCGCGGCGGCACGGGCGGACCCGTCCACGACCGGTACGAGGCGGCCTTCCTGAACGGCGGCCCGGCCCGGGTCGTCGACGCCGCCGTCGCCGCCCTCCAGTCCGACGGTCGGATCGCGATCGGCGGCCCCGGGATCGTCGCGGTCGTCCGGCCCGTCGCGTACGACCCCGTCGAGCGCGCCGTGCTCCAGGAGCACGCGGCGGCCCCGCACGGGGCCCTCCACCACCTGCGGCTCGCCTCCATGCGGCACCCGGCGGTCCAGGAGATCGGTGACGGGCTCGCCGCGCGCGGGCTGATCGTGGAGCCGGCCCGGCAGCGCACCACCGTCGGCTGGTGCCTCGCGCTCGGCCTCACGGCCTTCTTCCTCTTCCCCGTCTCGGTCCTCCTCACGGTCCTCGACCTCGCGACCGCGTCGGAGATGTCGGTGCCGTTCGTCGTGAAGGTGCTGCCCGTCCTGTTCGCCGCCGGGATCACCGCCATCACGTGCGGAGCGCTCTCCGCGAAGCGGGTCACCTCGGCGGGGCAGAGCGCCCTCGACGCGTACGGACGGTCCCGCGGTCACCTCACGGACGCCGGCCATCTCGTGGCGCTGTACGGGCTGCGGGGCCTGCCCGACCAGGTGCTTCGGGAGCAACTCCTCGCCGCCGCCCGGGTGTACGCGCCGCCACGGGGCCGCGGAAGGCGGCCCCGGCCCTCCCGTCACCACTCCTCGGACTACGCGGCCGTCGGTGTGGCCGCCGCGTGGTGCGCGGAGAACAGCTTCTGCGGCGGGGGCGGCTCCTCCTCGGGCGGAGACTCCGGCTCGTGCTCCTCCGGGTCCTGCTCGGGCGGCGGGTCCGGCTGTGGTGGCGGGGGCGGCGGTTCCTGTTCGAGCTCCAGCGGCAGTTCGTGCTCCAGCTCCAGTTCCAGCGGGAGTTCGTGCTCCAGCTCCAGCTCCAGCAGCTGATCACCCGTTCGAGTGGCGGGGCCGTCCGCCCTGTCGTAGAACTCGGACATGGTCTGGGTTCCGCTTCTCCTCGTGGCGTGCGTCGTGGCCGGCATCGGCTGCGCGCGGCTGTGCCGGGCCACCCTCGTGGCGGCCCGGCCCGCGTCCCCCGTCGGGGACGGCTCCGGGGACGACTTCGGCATCGGGGACGACTCCGAGCTCACCGTCCTCGAAGCCGCCTATCTCGCCGGCGGTCCGCTCCGGGTCACCGATCTCACGCTCGTCACGATGCACCGGGAGCGCCGGCTGCTGCTCGCCCACACCGGCTGGGCGACGGTCGTGGACTCCTCGGCCGGCTCCCGGGACGAGTGGGAGAGCGTCGTGCTGGGCGCCATCGGGCCCGCCGGCCAGTCCCCGATCCCCGAGGTCCGCCCGCTGGTGGCCGCCGCCGACTCCGTACGGTCGCTGGCGCAGCGGCTCGTCGACCGGGGGCTCGCCGTGTCCGACGCGGGCCGCCGGGAGATCGCGGCCGGGGTGCGGGCGGTACGGGCCGCCTTCCTGCTCACCCTCGCGCTCGGGACGGCCGCGGCGCTCCTCGTGTCCGGCGCCGAACGGACCCTGGCCGTCGCCGGGTTCGCGCTGCCGCTGCTCGCCTCCGGGCTCTGTCTGCTGATCGGCCGGATCGAGGTGTACCCGTACACCCGCTGGGCGTCCCCCGCCGGGCAGCGGTTGCTCTCGGGCCTCTCCCCCGCCGACCCGCTCACCGCGCTCGCGACGCGCGGCCCCGCCGTCCTGGAGCCCGAGCTCCGCGCGGCCCTCCGGGGACACGCTCCCGTACGCCTCCCGTAGTTCCTTTACTTCGCTCCCTCCCCGCGCCAACGATCTCCTCGTCCCCGCGCGCCCCACGCGCACGCGGTCACGAAGGGAAGCACCGATGCCCTCTCCCGCGCTGTACGGAGCCCTCAGCGCCCTCCTGTTCACCTCCCTCACCACTGTCCCCGCCGTCCCCCTGGCCCGCGCCCACGACGCCCCACCCTCCGAGGCGCGCGGCACCTCGCTCGCCGCCCACCGGGCCGCCGCCGAGGGGATCGCCTTCGGCGCCTGCCAGCCGGCCGAGAAACTGCCGCCGTCCGTCGCATGCGGCACGGTCCGCGTACCGCTCGACTACGCGAACCCCGACGGGCCCCGCATCCCGCTGACCGTCAGCCGCGTCCGGGCCTCGGGGCCCGCCGCCGGCCGCCAGGGCGCGCTCCTCTTCAACCCCGGGGGCCCGGGCGCCTCCTCGACGTACTTCCCGCTGGCCGCCGAGCTCCCGGAGTGGCGGCGGATCTCCGCCGCTTACGACCTCGTGGGCTACGCCCCGCGCGGGGTGGGCCGCTCGGCGCCGGTCTCCTGCCAGGACCCGGCGGACCGGGTGACGGGCCCGAGCCCCGCGCCGAACCGGCCGTCGGAGGTGGACAAGCGGGAGCGGATCGCGCGGGCGAAGGCGTACGCGCAGGGCTGCGCGCGCCGGACGGGCGCCGCCCTGCGCCACTACCACTCGCTCAACAACGCCCGGGACCTGGAGGTCGTCCGGGCGGCGCTCGGCGAACCGCGCCTGACGTATCTGGGCGCCTCGTACGGCACGTACATCGGCGGCCTGTACGCGACGCTCTTCCCGCACCGGGTGCGACGGATGGTCCTAGACGCGCCGGTGGACCCGTCGCCGGGGCGGATCTGGTATCACAACAACCTCGCCCAGTCGGAGGCGTTCGAGGGGCGCTGGGCGGACTTCCGGACGTGGGTGGCGAAGCACGACGCGGTGTACGGGCTCGGTGGCACCGCGCGGGAGGTCGCCGTGAGCTACGAGCGGGTGCGCGCCGAGCTCGCGGAGCGCCCGGCGGGCGGCCGGGTCGGCCCCGGCCAGCTGCACGGCGCGATGCTGGGGACCGGCTACGACGACCGGTTCTGGCCGCTGCGGGCGGGCGCGCTCGCCGCGTATCTGCGGGGCGATCCGGGGCCGCTGATCGCGCAGGCCGCTCCCCCGGAGACGCCGGGGCCCGACGCGGGCAACGGGCGTGCGGTGTACACGGCGGTGGAGTGCAACGACGCGCCCTGGCCGGAGGAGTTCGCCGTCTGGGACCGGGACAACACCCTGCTGGCGGAGCGGGCCCCGTTCGAGACCTGGGACAACGCCTGGATGAACCTGCCGTGCGCGTACTGGAAGGCGCCCCGGCAGCGACCGCTTGACGTGCGGACGGCTCCGGGGGTGCTGCCGCCGGTGCTGATCCTGGCGGCGGAGCGGGACGCGGCGGCCCCGTACGCGGGAGCCCTCGCGATGCAGCGCCGGCTGTCGGGCGCGGCCCTGGTGACCGAGCGGGACGCGGGCACGCACGGTGTCGCGGGCGGACCGAACGCCTGCGTGAACGGCCATCTGGAGCGCTATCTGCTCACGGGTGCGGTGCCGGAGGCGGAAAGGAGCCAGGAGGGGAGTCCGGGAGCGAGCCCTGGAAAGGGCCCGGAAATGACGCCGGTGCGGCGCGCGTCATGCGCGCCGCACCCGGAGCCGGACCCGGTGTCGCTGGACGGGAGGGCAACGAAGACGCCCGCCGTCTGATCTTCCGGGTCAAGGGGTGGCGCGCCCGGCCGGGAGCCGGGCCACCACCGGGTTCGTACGGCCGTGTCAGGCCAGGCCCGCCACCAGGTCGGCGATGCTCTTGCGGCGACCGGTGTAGAACGGGACCTCCTCGCGGACGTGCATCCGGGCCTCGGAGGCACGCAGGTGGCGCATGAGGTCGACGATGCGGTGCAGCTCGTCGGCCTCGAAGGCGAGGATCCACTCGTAGTCGCCGAGCGAGAAGGAGGCGACCGTGTTGGCGCGGACGTCGGGGTAGCCGCGGGCCATCTTGCCGTGGTCGGCGAGCATGCGGCGACGGTCCTCGTCCGGCAGCAGGTACCAGTCGTAGGAGCGCACGAAGGGGTAGACCGAGATGTAGTCGCGCGGGTTCTCGTCGGCCAGGAAGGCCGGGATGTGCGACTTGTTGAACTCGGCGGGGCGGTGCAGCGCCATGTTGGACCAGACCGGCTCCAGGGCGCGGCCGAGCTTGGTGCGGCGGAAGAGGCTGTACGCCTCCTGGAGCTCGTCGCTCGTCTCGGCGTGCCACCAGATCATCACGTCGGCGTCGGCGCGCAGACCGGACAGGTCGTACGTGCCGCGGACGGTGATGTCCTTGGCGGCGAGCTGGTCGAACAGCTCCTGGACCTCGTCGGCGTAGCCGGCGCGGTCTGTGTTCTCAGGGGAGAGAACGTCTCGAAGCTTGAACACAGACCACAGGGTGTAGCGGATGACCTCGTTGAGGTCCTTCGCCTTCTTACCGGCGTTCGGGATCTTTTCGGGCGCACTCATACGCCTATTCTCGCCCGTCACGAGGAGTGCCCCGCACCGGGGTCGGTCCTTTTCGACGTGGCGATGATCTCGTCCCCGAACTCGCCCGCGATCTCGTCGGCCGCTCGGTGGGCCGAGGCGACGCACGCGGGGATGCCGACGCCGTCGTACGCGGCGCCCGCGACGCGCAGTCCGGGCAGGGCGGCGACGGCCTCGCGGACCCGGGCGACCCGGGCGAGATGGCCCACGGGGTACTGGGGCAGGCCGCCGGTCCAGCGGGTGACGGTGGTGGCGACGGGGCGGGCGGAGAGCCCGGTGGCGGCGGCGAGGTCCTTCAGGGAGGCGGCGACGAGGTCGGTGTCCTCGCGGTGGACCTGCTCCTCCTCGCCGTGGCGGCCGACGGAGGTGCGCAGGACGAAGAGGCCGGGGGCGCCGTCGGCGACCCACCGCCACTTCTGGCTGGAGAAGGTGGACGCCTTGATGGTGTGGCCGTCGACGGGCGGCACGAGGAAGCCGGAGCCGTGGAGCGCGGGCAGGTCGGCGCGGCGGAAGGCGAGCGTGATCAGGGCCATGGAGGCGTACGCGATCTCCGCGAGCTCGGCGGAGGCGGCGGGCGCGTGCCCGGCGAGGAGCGCGGCGGCGGGCCCGGCGGGGGTGGCGAGGACGACGGCGTCGGCGGCCAGGACCCGGTCTCCGGCGACGACCTCCCAGCCGGCCGGTCCGGTGCGGCGCAGGGCGGTGACGGGGGTGCGGGTGAGGATTTCGCCACCGGCGGCGCGGATCGCGGCGGCGACGGCGCCTGGCAGGGTGCCGACACCGCCCTCGACGCCGAGGAAGACGGAGCCGCCGAGGCCGGTGGCGGCGCCCGCCGCGTCGGCGGGGACGGCCGCCCCCGCCTGCTGGACGGCGTGGACGGCGGCGGTGAGCGTGGGGTGGCGGCGGGCGGCCTCGAAGAGGGCGGGGACGGCGGCCTTCATCGAGATGCGGTAGGCGTCACCCGCGTAGACGCCGCCGAGGAGCGGTTCGACGAGCCGGTCCACCACCTCGTGGCCCATGCGCTCGGCGACGTACGCGCCGATGGCGACGTCCTCGCCGATCTCGGTCGGGGGCAGCTCGCGGTCGAGGCCGATCCGGCGCACGCCCTCCTCGGAGAGGAGGCCCTCGACCGCGCGGCCGTCGCCGGGGACGCCCATCACATGGCCCTTGGGCATGGGGGTGAGCGCGCCGCGGGACCAGACGGAAGCGGTGGTCGTGGCCGGCGCCTGGAGCCGGTCGCCGAGGCCGACGGCCCGGGCGAGGGCGACGGCCTCGGGGCGGCGGGCGAGCAGCGACTCGGCGCCGAGGTCCACGGGCGCGCCGGCGATCTCCCCGGCGAGGAGCTTGCCGCCGAGGCGCTCGCCCGCTTCGAGGAGGGTCACCCGGTGGCCGGCGGTGGCGAGCCGGTGGGCGGCCGCGAGTCCGGCGATTCCGCCTCCGGCGACGACGACGTGGGGTCCCGTGGTGTCCGCGTTCATGGGACCACTCTCTCAAATCGCCCGTGCGCTCCCGTTCCGAGGCCGGAACGTGACCGCATCGCTACCGCCGGACGGAAACCCGCGTGGCCCGCGCCCACGTCCAAGGAGCACGACTCACCATCATTCCCTGGGGGGAACCATGAACAGAAGCGGGAACAGAAGCGGGAACAGAGCACGCACGGTGTCCCGGGCCCGGACCACGACGCTCGGCGCGCTGCTGACGGCCTCGCTCGTCCTGAGCGGCTGCGGCGCGGGCGGTTCGGCGGACCACGGCACCGACAGCAAGAGCGGCGTGAGCGCGGCGCAGGGCGCGAGGGAGGAGGGCGCCGAAGCCGGCGCCGCGTCCGACGCCGCCGCGGGCAGCGAGAAGCAGCCCACGGAACCGGGCCGGGCCGCGCGGCCGCAGCACGTCATCCGTACCGCCTCGCTCACCGTGGAGGTCGAGGACGCCGCGAAGGCGCTGGTCACGGCCCGCAGGGTCGCGGCCGGCTCGGGTGGGCGGGTGGAGAACGAGACGACGGAGCGGGTCGACGACACGCACGTCACCTCGCACATCGTGCTGCGGGTGCCGCAGGAGCAGTACGACGCGGTCCTCACCGAGCTGGCGGGCACGGGCAAGCTCCTCGCCCGCAAGGCGGACGCCAAGGACGTCACCGAGCAGGTCGTGGACGTGGAGAGCCGGATCGCCACGCAGCGGGCGAGCGTCGCGCGGGTGCGGGCGCTGATGCAGCGGGCGGAGAAGCTGGCCGACGTGGTGACCCTGGAGGGCGAGCTGAGCCGCCGCCAGGCGGACCTGGAGGCGCTGCTCGCCCAGCAGTCCTCGCTGAAGGACCGGACGACGCTGGCGACGATCACCCTCGAACTCACCGAGAAGGAGAAGCCGGGGGTCGACGAGGACGAGGGCCGGCCCGGCTTCGGCGACGCGCTGAGCGGCGGGTGGAACGCGCTGGTGGGCGCGCTCGCCTGGGTCGTGATCGTGCTGGCCGCGCTGGCCCCGTGGCTCGCGGTGGCGCTGGTCGCCTTCGTCGGGTGGCACCGCCTGATTCGCCCGCGCCGCGCGGCGCGCCCGGGCGCGGCTCCGGAGACCCGGCCCCTGCCGGGGGTGAACGCCGCCGGCGTCCCCACGGCTCGCGGGACGGCTTCCGGGCCGACGCCCGGAACAGGCCACGGGACGAGTCCCGAGGCGGCGGCCGAGACCCCGGAGACCCCCGAGAAGTAGTTTCTTCCCATGAGTGAACGACTGGTGGTCATCGGTGGCGACGCGGCGGGCATGTCCGCCGCGTCGCAGGCGCGCAGGCTCAGGTCCGCCGGGGAGCTGGAGATCGTCGCCTTCGAGCGCGGTCACTTCTCCTCGTATTCGGCCTGCGGCATTCCGTACTGGGTCGGTGGGGACGTCACCGCGCGGGGCGAACTGATCGCCCGCTCCCCGGAGGAGCACCGGGCCCGGGACATCGACCTGCGGATGCGCACCGAGGTGACCGCGATCGACGTGCCGGGGCGGCGCGTCCTCTCCCGGGACCTCGACGCGGGTACGGAGGCGTGGACGGACTTCGACAAGCTGGTGATCGCGACCGGGGCCCGGCCGCTGCGTCCGCCGCTGCCGGGGATCGACGCGCCCGGAGTGCACGGCGTGCAGACCCTCGACGACGGGCAGGCGCTGCTCGACTCGCTGGAGCGGACACCGGGCCGGAGGGCGGTCGTGGTCGGCGCCGGCTACATCGGGGTGGAGATGGCCGAGGCTCTCCTCGCCCGGGGGTACGACGTGACGGTCCTGACCCGGGGTGAGCAGCCGATGGCGACGCTCGACCCGGACATGGGCCGGCTGGTGCACCGGGCGATGGACGGCCTGGGGATCACGACAGTCGTCTCGGCGGAGGTGACGAAGATCCTCACCGGCGCGGAAGGCCGGGTGCGGGCGGTGGCGACGGCCGACGCCGAGTACCCGGCGGACGTGGTGGTCCTGGGCACGGGTGTGGTGCCGGAGACCTCGCTCGCGCGGGCGGCGGGGCTGCCGCTGGGCACGTACGGCGGGCTGCTCACCGATCTCGCGATGCGGGTGCGCGGCCACGAGGACATCTGGGCGGGCGGTGACTGCGTGGAGGTCCTGGACCTGGTCTCGGGCCGGGAGCGGTACGTGCCGCTGGGGACGCACGCGAACAAGCACGGCCAGGTCATCGGGGCGAACGTCGGCGGCGACTACGCCACCTTCCCGGGTGTGGTGGGCACGGCGGTGTCGAAGGTGTGCGACCTGGAGATCGCGCGGACGGGCCTGCGGGAGAAGGACGCCCGCGAGGTGGGGCTGCGGTTCGTGACGGTGACCGTGGAGTCGACGAGCCGGGCGGGCTACTACCCGGGGGCCGCGCCGATGACGGTGAAGATGCTGGCTGAGCGGCGTACGGGACGGCTGCTCGGCGTGCAGATCGTGGGGCGCGAGGGCGCGGCCAAGCGCGTGGACATCGCGGCCGTGGCGCTGACGGCGGGGATGACCGTGGAGGCGATGACGGCGCTCGACCTGGGGTACGCGCCGCCGTTCTCGCCGGTGTGGGACCCGGTGCTGATCGCGGCCCGGAAGGCGACGGCGGCCGTTCGGGCGGCGGGATGACCCGAGCGGCACAGTGACGGGTGGTGACGAATTGCGCACCCTTCGTCACCATGAGTGCGTAGTCACATGATCAGACACACCGCGCGGGCGCTCTGCGCCGCCTCTCTCGTCATCGCCCCGCTCGCCCTCTCCGCGGCCCCCGCCCACGCCGCCACGACGTGCACGGTCAACGGTTTTCCCGTGACCGGCACGGTCGTGTCGGGCACCCCTGGCAGCGACGTCATCCGCTGCGCCTCGGTCGCCAACGGCGACCAGGTCAACGGTCTCGGCGGCAGCGACACCATCATCGTCAGCGGCCCGGTCGCCGGTCTGGTGACCGGCGGTCCCGGCGCCGACTACCTCAGCGTTTCCGGCACGATCTCCGGCACGGTTGCCGGGGGTGACGCGGGCGACTACGTCACGGCCGGGACCGTCGCCCCGAGCGGCGCCGTCACGGGCGGGCTCGGGAACGACTACCTGCGGGTCTCCGCCAACGCGGGCGTCGTCGACGGCAGCCTCGGCTTCGACTTCTGCCGGGTGGGCGTCGGCAACGCACCGGTCAACTGCGAGGCCTGAGGCTACGCGGTCCTCGCACGGGCGGCCGTCGGACGACGGTCAGACGGCCGTCCGCGTGTGCACGTAGTCGACGAGACGGGTCAGGGCGTCCGGGTCCATGGACGGCATGACGCCGTGGCCGAGGTTGAAGACGTGCCCCTCCAGGTCCTTCGCGGCGGCGAGGACCTCGTCCGCCTTCGCCTCGACGACCTCGGGCGAGGCGAAGAGCACGGCGGGGTCGAGGTTGCCCTGGAGCGCCTTGCCGGGGCCGACGCGGCGGGCGGCCTCGTCGAGCGGGACGCGCCAGTCGACACCGACGACGTCCGCGCCGGCCTCGCCCATGAGGCCGAGCAGCTCGCCCGTACCCACGCCGAAGTGGATGCGCGGGACGCCGTAGCCGGCGACCGCGTCGAAGACCTTCACCGAGGCCGGCATCACCGAGCGGCGGTAGTCGGCCGGGGCCAGGGCGCCCACCCAGGAGTCGAAGAGCTGCACGGCGGAGGCGCCGGCCTCGATCTGGACCCTGAGGAAGGCCGAGGTGATCTCGGCGAGGCGGTCGAGCAGGTCGGCCCAGAGCTGCGGGTCGCCGTACATCATCGCCTTGGTGCGCTCGTGGCTGCGCGAAGGGCCGCCCTCGACGAGGTAGCTCGCGAGGGTGAAGGGCGCGCCGGCGAAGCCGATGAGCGGGGTCTCGCCCAGCTCGGCGGTGAGCATCCCGATGGCCTCGGTGACGTAGTGGACGTCCTCGGGGGTCAGGTCGCGCAGCCGGTCCAGGTCGGCGCGGGTGCGGATCGGGTCGGCGACGACCGGGCCGACGCCGGGCTTGATGTCGAGGTCGAGGCCGATGGCCTTGAGCGGGACGACGATGTCGCTGAAGTAGATGGCCGCGTCGACCTTGTGGCGGCGCACCGGCTGGAGCGTGATCTCGGTGACCAGCTCGGGCCGCATGCACGACTCGAGCATGGGGATGCCCTCGCGGACCTTCAGGTACTCGGGGAGGGAGCGCCCGGCCTGCCGCATGAACCAGACGGGGGTGTGCGGCACGGGCTCGCGCCGGCATGCCTTGAGGAACGCGGAGTCGTACGTCCGCGACTGCTGCTTCGTCTGCTGGCCCTGCGGGCGTTCATTGGCACTCACGACCAGAATCTTCGCATGTGGCGGGAAGCCGCTCGTCCGGGCCGGGTGTCCCTCCCCGCACTGAGGCCCCGTTCCGCCTACTCTTCCCCGCATGGCTGCGGCTCAGGGACATTTTTCCGATCATTCCGACGGCAAAAGAGGGACGGACGAGACAGCGGACAGTACGGAGAAGAATCCGGTACCACCCGCCTTCCGGCGGGCGGTGGAGGCGCTGCGCGCGGCGCGACTGCGGTCCGAGATCGAGATCGACCCGACCAGGCCCCCGCAGCGCCTGGCCCCGTACGCGTACGCGGTGGAGGCGGCCGTCGTCGACGGCGAGGACGACCTGGCGGACGGACGGCTCGTGCTGCTGCACGACCCGGACGGCCACGAGGCATGGAAGGGGACGTTCCGGCTGGTGACGCTCGTCCGGGCGGAGCTGGAGCCGGAGATGGCGGCGGACCCGCTGCTCCCCGAGGTGTGCTGGTCCTGGCTGACCGGGGCCCTGGAGGCACGCGGGCTCGCGTACGGGGAGGCGAGCGGGACCGTCACGATGGCGGGTTCGCACTATTTCGGCGGGCTCGCGGACCGGAGGCCGGCGACCCAGATCGAGATCCGGGCCTCCTGGACGCCCCGGGAGGGGATCGGCGGGGTGCCGGACACGGGGGCGCACCTGGCGGCCTGGTGCGATCTGCTCTGCCAGATCGCGGGACTGCCCCCCGCACCGGCCGAGCCGGCGGCGGGGCCGACGGGCACGGTGTCGGGCGCGGGGATCGTCTCGCTGCCCCAGCGGCGGGGGCCGCAGCAGGCCTAGGAGCGGCCTAGGGCGGACCTTCTCCCGGCGGTACGGGAGGGGGCCCGCACCGGCTCCGCACGAGGTCTCTCCATGGCCCGGTTCAGGGCTCCGTTCAGGGCTCCGCTCGTAGGATGATCGATCACGCGTCCGAATTGCCCTAATTGTTACTCACCAAATCGTGATCTTTCCCTAAAGGAGGGAGGCCCAGCTGCCGAAGGAGTCAGTGACCCCTTCAGCAGCACGGGTTCGCCCCCCCGGCTTCATCCCCGAGCCGGCTCCGTCCCGCACTCTTCCCCCCAGGAGGCCTGGTGTCCGTTCTCCTCGAGCAGCCCGCAAGCCTGGTCGCCTACCGCCCGAACAAGCCGACGGCCATGGTCGTCGTGGCCGACCCGCGCGTCCGCTCCACCGTGACCCGCCACCTGTGGGCCCTCGGAGTACGCGACGTGATCGAGGCTTCGTCCATCGCGGAGGCACGTCCCCGCGTCGGCAATCCACGCGACATCTGCGTGGCCGACGTCCATCTGCCCGACGGCAGCGGCCTGACCCTGCTGTCCGAGACCCGCGCCGCGGGCTGGCCCAACGGCCTCGCCCTCTCGGCCGCCGATGACATCGGCGCCGTACGCAACGCCCTGGCGGGCGGCGTGAAGGGCTACGTCGTCACCGGTACCCGCACCAACATCGGTCACCCGACCCGGCCCGGAGCCGCACCCATCGGTTCCGCCGCCGCTCGCCTCGGCCACCGCCGCCCCCCGGGTGCCCCGAGCCACCCGGGCGGCTACCGCGAGCTCTCCGGCCGTGAGGTCGAGGTGCTCCGGCTCGTCGCGGAGGGCCAGTCGAACAAGGCGATCGGCGTCTCCATGGGCCTCTCCGCCCTCACCGTGAAGAGCCACCTCGCCCGCATCGCCCGCAAGCTGGGCACCGGCGACCGCGCCGGCATGGTCGCGGTGGCCCTGCGGACCGGCATCATCCACTGACGGAAGGCCTACGAGAAGCCCGCGCCTGTCGACGGAACGTTCCGTCGACAGGCGCTTGCCGTTCACCGATACCCTTGACAGGTGACCGACGCCCAAGAGACCGCAGCAGACACAGCACTGCGCACCACCGGGGGCGGCCCCCCGGACGACGATGTCCCTGCGAATGGGCTTCCGATCCCGTTGCTGGAGCCCCGCGAGGGCGTTCCGCCCGTCGTCGAGACGGAGGAGGCCCTCGCCGAGGTGATCGCCGCGTTCGCCGCCGGGAGCGGCCCCGTGGCCGTCGACGCCGAGCGCGCCTCCGGCTACCGCTACGGGCAGCGCGCCTATCTCGTCCAGCTCCGGCGCGAGGGCGCGGGCACCGCGCTCATCGACCCCGTGGGCTGCCCCGACCTCTCGGGGCTCGGCGAGGCGCTCGCCGGGACCGAGTGGATCCTGCACGCGGCGACCCAGGACCTTCCGTGCCTGCGTGACATAGGCATGCTCCCGACCTCGCTCTTCGACACCGAGCTGGCCGGACGGCTCGCGGGCTTCCCGCGCGTCGGCCTCGGCGCGATGGTCGAGTCCGTCCTCGGCTACGCCCTGGAGAAGGGCCACTCGGCCGTCGACTGGTCCACCCGCCCGCTGCCGGATCCCTGGCTGCGGTACGCGGCCCTGGACGTCGAGCTCCTCGTCGACCTGCGCGACGCGCTGGAGAAGGAGCTCGACCGGCAGGGGAAGCTGGAGTGGGCGCACCAGGAGTTCGACGCGATCGCCGCCGCCCCGCCCGCGCCGCCGCGCAAGGACCCGTGGCGCCGTACGTCCGGCATGCACAAGGTGCGCCGCCGTCGTCAGATGGCGGTCGTACGGGAGCTGTGGACGGCCCGTGACAAGGTCGCGCAGCGGCGGGACGTCTCCCCCGGCAAGGTGCTGAGCGACGCGGCGATCGTCGAGGCGGCGCTGGCCGTACCGGTGAACGTGGCCGCGCTCACGGCGCTGCCCGGCTTCGGCAACCGCATGGGCCGCCGTCAGCTGGAGCAGTGGCAGGCGGCGGTGGACCGGGCCAGGGCCCTGCCGGAGAACGAGCTCCCCCAGCCGGGCCAGCAGGTCGCCGGCCCGCCCCCGCCGCGCGCCTGGGCGGACAAGGACCCGGTCGCGGCGGCCCGCCTCTCGGCGGCGCGTGCGTCGGTCTCGACCCTGGCCGAGGAGCTGAACCTCCCGCAGGAGAACCTGATCACCCCGGACACGGTCCGCCGCGTCTGCTGGGAACCCCCGACCCCGGCGACCCCGGAAACGGTGGCCACCGCCCTGTCCGGCCACGGCGCCCGCCCCTGGCAGGTCGAACTGGTGACCCCGCTCCTGCTGGAGGCCCTGACGGCCACGGCGTGACCCGCTCCACCCGCCGGAAGGCCCCCGACGTCCAGTCGTCGGGGGCCTTCCGGCGTGACGGGCCCACGGGCGCCCCGGCCGGGCGGCGTCGCTCAGCGACGCGGGCGGACGGCCCGAAGGAGCTGCGCGAGGACCGCCGCCGCGGCCCGACGGCGTGCGGGGCGCGCGGACCAGACCGCCGGAAGGACCACCCCCCGACGACGATCACAAGGACGGACGCCGGCATCAGCCCCACCGGAAGGAACGGGATTCCGGACATGAGTTCTCCCCTCGTCGTGCGCCGGCGGGATGCCGCCGCACGGAACGACTGTGGAGCGCCCTTCGCCAGCCCTTCCGGTTCGCCGAAGATGTCCGAAGCACGGGGTCGTCACCCCAGGTCACGCCGTAGTGTGATGAACCGGGGGCGAAGACGTACGAACGTCGGGGGGACCTTGTGGCAGTAGATGCGCCGAGCGCTGTCGTCGACTTCTGCACGACCCTGCGGCGCCTCGTCCGCGGGTGCGGCATCCCGCAGACGGACCTCGCCCGGGAACTGCACCGCGCCGAGTCGACCGTCTCCGAGCTCCTCTCGGGGCGGCGTACCACTCCGCCCCGGCTGGACCTCGTCCTGGAGATCGTGCGGCACTGCCGCGACCACGCCGGGGAGCACCGCCCACCGGGGCTCTCCCTTGATCCGGCCTGGTGGCGGACGCGTCACGCGGAACTGGAACACGCCGCCGAACGGGAACACGCGCCGGAGCCGCCCCGGCCCCGCACCGCCGAAGGGACCGGGCCCAGGCCCGTGCCGGGCGCCGCCGAGCCCCCGCCCTGGCTGGAGACCGGCAGGCTCGACTTCGCCGACGCGGTCGGCGTCCTGTGCGCCGGGCGGGGGCTCCGCGACGGGATCGCCGAGGAGCTGCTCGAACCACTGACGCTCAGCGGCTCGGCTCCGGCGGATGCGGACGAGCTCTTCCGGGACTACGCCGGGCGGGTCCGGGCCGCCCATGGAACGGCCCGGACGGCCCTGTTGTACGCGGCCGAGGTCGTGGTCCACGTCACCGCGTTCTGCGACGCCGTCCAGAGCGCGTGGATCTCCCCCGGTCCCGACTGGGGTAGGGGGACCACCGACCTCACCACCGAGGTCCTCGGCGAGCTGGGGCAGGTCGACCTCGGTGCGCGCCGCGTCCGTGAGCCGCGGCGGTTACGGGCCGAGATCGCGGCCTCCTACCGGGCGGCGAGCGCGATCGTCCTGGCGGCCGAAACCGCGGCGGACCGCGATCCCGAGCCCCTCGCACGTCAGGCGCTGCGCGGCTACGACCGATTACTGTCCCGGCTCACCTGGGCCTGCCCCGAACTCCGGCTCACGTCAGAGACCGTCGTACTGCCCGAGGGCGAGGAGGAGCCGACGGACGACGGGACCGGACTCGAACGGCTGGGCGACATACTCGCCGAGTTCGCCGACGGCGGGACGGCCCCCGCCCGGCACCGCGCCCGACTGCGCGCGCCCATCGCGTCGATGGAGGGGTCCGGGAGCATCGTCCCCTCGCTCGCCGAGGGGTACGTGGATCCGTCCTTCCGTGTCGCGCGGCACCCCGTGGAGCGTGATCTGGCGAGCGACGAGTGGTGGGAACGGCAGCCGCTCCGGGAGGACCTCGGCGGGTTCCTCGCGGCCCATCTCCTGACGGCCCGGGCCACGACGGCGCCCCTCCTCGTCCTCGGACATCCCGGCTCCGGAAAGTCCCTGCTCACCCGGCTGATCGCGGCCCGGCTCCCGGAGACCGAGTTCCACTGCGTCCGCGTCGAGCTCCGCCATGTGCCTGCCGACGTCGACGTACAGGAACAGATCGAAGCGGAGCTGCTCCGGTCGACGGGGCGACGCACCCCGTGGCCGGACGTGGTGGACCCCGAGTCCGGCGTCCTGCGCGTGGTGCTGCTCGACGGGTTCGACGAGCTGCTCCAGGCCGGCGCTCACCACCTGGACACGCGCAGGCAGTGGAACTACCTCCGGGACATCCAGCGGATCCAGGAGCGGGAGGCCGAGTGGGGCCGTCCGACGGTCGTGATCGTCACGAGCCGCACGGTGGTCGCCGACCGCACCCACACCCCGGCGGCGACGACCGTTCTGCGCCTCGAACCGTTCGACGACACCCGGATCCGCCGCTGGCTGGCCACATGGGAGCGGGTCAACGCCCACCTGCCCGCCGTCCGCGAGGCGGGGGCGCTCACCTGGGAGGTCCTGGAACCCCATCGCGAGCTGGCGAGGCAGCCGCTGTTGCTGCTGATGCTGGCGCTGTACGACGCGGCGGGAAGCCCCCTGAGCCGCGGAGGGGGCGAGGGCATGGGGCGCGTCGAGCTGTACGAGCGGCTCCTGGGCGAGTTCGTGCGCCGTGAGGTCGTCCGGCGGCGCGGGCCGCTGCCGCCGTCGGAGGAGGCGATGGCGACCGAGGAGGAGCTGCTGCGTCTCGGGGTGATCGCGATGGGCATGTTCAACCGGCGGAGCCAGAACATCATGGCGCGCGAGGCGGAGCGGGACCTCTCCACGCTGCTGGGCGAGCGTGGGTCACCCCTGCTGTTCGGCCGCTTCTTCTTCGTCCACGAGGCGCAGGCGGTGGCCGCGGAGGAGGAGATCCGTTCCTACGAGTTCCTGCACGCCACGTTCGGCGAGTACCTGGTGGCGTGGGTGGTCTGCCGCGAGCTGCGGCGGGCGGTCCCGGGCGGCGCTCGCGAGAAGGGTGCGGAGGTGGACGACGGGCGCCTGCGCGCGCTGCTGTCCCCCGTACCGCTCACCGACCGCGCCGAGGTGCTGCGCGACGCGGCGGAGCTGCTGCGCCGGGGCGCCGCAGGGAGTCACGGGGCTCTCGTCGCGGCATTGCGGGAGCTGTTCGCGCGGGTGCTGAGCGACGACGAGGACCGCGCCGGCGTGACGTACCGGCCGCTGCGGCAGAGCCGGACGGAGCGCGATGCCGTGTACGCGGCGAATCTGCTGCTGCTCGCCTTGCTGTGCGCGGGCGAGGAAGGTCTGGAGGCGTCCGCGTTTCTGGCGGCGGACACCCCGGTGGAGCGCTGGTGGCGCTGTGCCCATCTCTGGCGTTCACAGCTCGGGGAGTCGTCGTGGTCGGCGTTCACCCAGGCGCTCGTGGTGCGGCAGCGGTTCGCCGACACCGCCGAAGTCACCCCGCGGGACCTGCGTCTCTCCCTGCGGGGCGACGCGGACACGGACCCCGGGCCCGGCCGGACGCTGTCGACGTGGCGGCGGGGCAACCCGCGGGCCGTCCGGGGGCGGCCGGGCCTGGACGCGGCGGATGCCGTCCGGCGGCTCGCGTTCCTGGGGGACTCGGAAGCGGCCCATCTGCTGCACGCGGTCCTTCCGCTGCTGGAGCGGCTCCCGGGAACGGTCGACACGTACCACGCGGACCCGGGCGGCGCGGTGCGGTCGACGGCCCATGTGCTGCTCGCCGTGGTCTGCCGGTACGACGAGCGGCCGGAGGCCCTCACCGACGCGTACGAGGGTCTGGTGTCGGCGCTGCACCTGCTGCCGGACGGCACTGTGGCGCGGGTGACCGACATCCTGGCGCGCCACCTCGGGCGGGATGCCATGCGGCTGCCGGGCCGCACCGTCCTCGCCGTGCTGAAGACCCTGACCGCGCCGGTACCGGGGCGTCCGACCCCGGAGGTGGCCGCGGGGACCTGGCCGGCGCTGCTCACCTGTACGGAGGAGCAGGTGGGACGTACGGACATCTCACCGGTCGAGCTGGAGCGGGTGCTCACGCGGCTGGGTCTGCTGCTGGCACGCGAGGACGCCCGTCTCGGACGTGAGGACATGCGGCCCGGCGAGCACGGGAGGCGGGGTTAGCACGGGAGGCGGGGCTGGCACGGGAAGCGGCGCGGCGGTGCTGGCGGTGTTCCGTCGGATCGAGGAAGTATGGCGGGGCGGCGGAGGGGCGGGGGGTGCCTCCGGGGGCACTCTCGGGGTGTGACCTTCGCCGCTTGGGGCCCAGGGGCTGGGCAGCCTGGTTACTCACAAGTAGCATGGGGGAAGCAAGCGCACGCTTAGGCGTGTCGCCGCAGCAGCAGTGCCATCCCGCACCCTGGAGGAGAGCCATCGTGCCTCGTAGCGTCAGGGACGTCGTCTTCGTCGACGGCGTCCGCACCCCGTTCGGCAAGGCGGGCCCGAAGGGCATCTACCACGAGACCCGCGCCGACGACCTCGTCGTCAAGGCCATCCGGGAGCTGCTGCGCCGCAACCCCGGCCTCGACCCCGCGAAGATCGACGAGGTCGCCATCGCCGCGACCACGCAGATCGGTGACCAGGGCCTGACCCTCGGCCGCACGGCGGGCATCCTCGCCGGGCTGCCGCAGTCCGTGCCGGGCTACTCGATCGACCGCATGTGCGCCGGTGCCCTCACCGCCGTGACCAGCGTCGCCGGCTCCATCGCGTTCGGCGCGTACGACGCCGTCATCGCCGGTGGCGTCGAGCACATGGGCCGTCACCCCATGGGTGAGGGCGTCGACCCGAACCCGCGGTTCGTCAGCGAGAAGCTGGTCGACGAGTCCGCCCTGTTCATGGGCATGACCGCCGAGAACCTGCACGACCGCTACCCGAGCATCACCAAGCAGCGCGCCGACGAGTACGCCGTGCGCTCGCAGGAGAAGGCCGCCAAGGCGTACGCCGACGGCAAGATCCAGCAGGACCTGGTGCCGATCTCGGTGCGCCGTACCGACGCCTCCACCGGTGAGACCGGCTGGGGCCTGGTCACCGCCGACGAGCCGATGCGCCCGGGCACCACCCTGGAGTCGCTGGCCGGCCTGAAGACGCCGTTCCGCGTCCACGGCAACGTCACCGCGGGCAACGCCGCCGGTCTCAACGACGGTGCCACGGCGTCGATCATCGCCTCCGAGGACTTCGCGCGGGAGAACGACCTCCCGGTCAAGATGCGCCTCGTCTCATACGCCTTCGCCGGCGTCGAGCCCGAGGTCATGGGCTACGGCCCGATCCCGGCGACCGAGAAGGCCCTCGCCAAGGCCGGTCTGTCGATCGAGGACATCGACCTCTTCGAGGTCAACGAGGCCTTCGCGGTCCAGGTCCTCGCGTTCCTGGAGCACTACGGCATCGCCGACGACGACGCCCGCGTCAACCAGTACGGCGGCGCCATCGCCTACGGTCACCCGCTCGCCTCCTCCGGCGTCCGTCTGATGACGCAGCTGGCCCGCCAGTTCGAGGAGAACCCGCAGGTCCGCTACGGCCTCAACACGATGTGCGTCGGCTTCGGCATGGGCGCGACGGTCATCTGGGAAAACCCCCACTGGGAGGGCAAGTGAGCACCACCGCCGAGCTTCTGAAGGGCGCCGCCGCGCTCTTCCCCGACGAGGTCGTCACGAGCGCCCACGTCCGGCACTTCGAACTCCCCGCCGGTGCGGGTCGCTTCGCGCTGATCACGCTGGACAACGGCTTCGACCACACCAAGCCGACCACCTTCGGCCCGCAGTCGCTGGCGAACCTCAACGCCGCCATCGACCAGGTCGAGGCCGAGGCCGCCAACGGTGAGATCACCGGCGTCGGCATCACCGGCAAGCCGTTCATCTTCGCCGTCGGCGCCGACCTCAAGGGCGTCGAGCTGCTGAGGAAGCACGACGAGGCGCTCGCCATCGGCAAGGGCGGCCACGACGTCTTCAAGCGTCTGTCCGCGCTCGCCGTGCCGACCTTCGCGTACTACAACGGCGCGGCCATGGGCGGCGGCGTCGAGGTCGGTCTGCACTGCACCTACCGCACCGTGTCGAAGGCCCTGCCGGCCTTCTCGCTGCCCGAGGTCTTCCTCGGCCTGGTGCCCGGCTGGGGTGGCTGCGCGATCCTGCCGAACCTGATCGGCGCCGAGAAGGCCGTCTCGGTCATCATCGAGAACTCGCTGAACCAGAACCGTCAGCTCAAGGGCAAGCAGGTCTTCGAGCTCGGCATCGCCGACGCGCTGTTCGAGGGCGCGGACTTCCTGGAGCAGTCGCTGATCTGGACGGCCTCCGTCCTGAACGGCTCCGTCACCGTCGAGCGCCCGGAGATCGACCGCGGCGAGGGCTGGGACCAGGCCGTCGCCAAGGGCCGTGCCATCGCCGACTCCAAGGTGCACGGCGCCGCCCCGGCCGCCTACCGCGCCCTCGACATCATCGAGGCCGCCAAGGACGAGGACCTGCAGAAGGGCTTCGACGCCGAGGACCAGGCCCTCGCGGACCTGATCATGGGCGGCGAGCTGCGCTCCGGCATCTACGCCTTCAACCTGGTGCAGAAGCGCGCCAAGCGCCCCGCCGGCGCCCCGGACAAGTCGCTGGCCCGCCCGGTCACCAAGGTCGGCGTCGTCGGCGCCGGTCTGATGGCCTCCCAGCTGGCCCTGCTCTTCCTGCGCCGCCTGGAGGTGCCGGTCGTCCTGACCGACATCGACCAGGAGCGCGTCGACAAGGGTGTGGGCTACGTCCACGCCGAGATCGAGAAGCTGCTCGGCAAGGGCCGCATCAACCAGGACAAGGCCAACCGTCTCAAGGGCCTGGTCTCCGGTGTCCTGGACAAGGCCGCGGGCTTCGCGGACGCGGACTTCATCATCGAGGCCGTGTTCGAGGAGATGTCCGTCAAGCAGAAGGTGTTCGCGGAGGTCGAGGCGGTCGCCCCGGCGCACGCGATCCTCGCCACCAACACCTCCTCGCTGTCGGTCTCCGAGATGGCGTCGAAGCTCCAGCACCCGGAGCGCGTGGTCGGCTTCCACTTCTTCAACCCGGTCGCGATCCTCCCGCTCCTGGAGATCGTCCGCGGCGAGCAGACGGACGAGGCCTCCCTCGCCACCGCCTTCGGTGTCGCGAAGAAGCTGAAGAAGACCGCGGTCCTGACGAAGGACGCCCCGGCGTTCGTCGTGAACCGCATCCTGACCCGCTTCATGGGCGAGATCCAGAACGTCATCGACGAGGGCACCTCGGTCGAGACGGCCGAGAAGGCCATCGAGCCGCTCGGTCTGCCGATGTCCCCGCTGGTCCTCCTGGAGCTCGTCGGCCCGGCGATCGGTCTGCACGTCTCCGAGACCCTGAACCGCGCCTTCCCGGAGCGCTTCACGGTCTCCCCCAACCTGAAGGCCGTCGTCGAGGCCGGCAAGCGCGGCTTCTACGTCTACAAGCCCGAGAACGGCTTCAAGCCGGAGCTCGACCCCGAGGTCGCCGCCCTCCTCGTCCAGGGCGACTCCGTCCTGACCGAGGAGCAGGTCCGCGACCGCGTCCTCGACGCGGTGGCGCAGGAGATCGGTCTGATGCTGGAGGAGGGTGTCGTCGCCGAGGCGCAGGACATCGACCTCTGCCTGATCACCGGTGCGGGCTGGCCCTTCCACCTGGGCGGCATCACGCCGTACCTGGACCGTGAGGGCGTCTCCGAGCGCGTCAACGGCAAGCGTTTCCTGGCGCAGGGTGTGGCGAGCGTCCCGGCGTAACCCCGGAGCTCACCCCCTCGGTACGCGAACGGCCCCGGCACCTGGACAAGGTGCCGGGGCCGTTCCCGTACGAGCGCGGGCTCAGGCCACGGAGCGCCAGTTCTCCAGCAGGAGCCCCTCCGCCGCGGCCTTCTGGCGCGTGGTGATCAGCGTCCGCTCGCCGGCCAGGACCATCGCGACCAGCCGGCCGTCGAGGCCCTGGGCGAGGGCCGTGGACAGTTCCCCGCGCGGCTCCCCGGTCTCCGACCAGCGGGCGCCCGCCTCCTCCTGCTCGCTCGGGTAGGCGGCGAGGGCGAGCCGGCCGTCCACCGACTGCTGGGCGATCACCGTACGGTCGAAGCCGTCGATGAGACAGCGGGTCGCGGAGAGCCGCCCCGTGCCGACCGCGTCGGTGAGGCGGGTCGGCGCCAGGCCGCGTCCCGGGGACCAGGCGTGGACCCCCGCGTCCTTGTCGCGGTAGAACAGCGTCACGTGCCCCGACGGGCCGGTCACCGCCGCGAGCGTGCCGAAGGAGACCTCCGCGGGCAGGACCTCCTGGCGCACCGGCTTGGCCCCCGGCTCCTCCTGGACGTAGCGGAGGAGGCCCTTCGTCGTCGCCGTGAAGAGCTCGACGCGCCCCTGGCCGTTGACCGCCGCGACCGGGGACGGGTCGGTGCCCGAGCCGTGCAGGTCCCACCAGGGGTGCCAGCCGCCCGCGTCCTTCTGCGCCCGGACGCTCAGCCCGCCGCCGCCGTTCCGCATGAAGACGTACGCACGGCCCTGGGCGTCCACCGCGACGACCGGATTGCCTGTCCATCCCCACTTGCCGTTGGAGTGCCCGATGGAGCGCCACGCGACGGCCGGACGGCCCGTCTGGAACTGGACGCTGTGCACCAGTTCGACGTGCCTCTCGTCGTCTGCCGCGGGCCTCAGACCGACGAGGTGGACGTAGTGGTCCGCGCCCTGGCCGACCGCGAGGAAAGGTGTCAGTCCGTCACCGCCGAGCGAGACCGGCCCGCTCCAGCCGCCGTCGGGTTCCTCGGTCCACCGCAGCACCTCGCCGGCTCTGGGCAGGTACACGCTGAACCGTCCCTCCTCCCCTCTGGTCAGCCAGCCGCCCTGGAGGAGAGGGGCGGAAGTGGAACCGTGGGCAGAGGCTGCGGGGGCCTGGGATCGATTCGCCATGGGGGGATCCAGCGCTCCGGTCGTCGGGGGAGTTCGGGTACGGACCGACTGTAGTCGTCCGCCCGAACGCCCATACCCGCCCGGTACCTTGCCCTTTCAGTACCTCGCTTCCCGGCCCTGCCGGCCCAACCGGCTGTGGCCGCGCCCGTACAGGAAGTACACGACGATGCCGATCACCATCCACACGGCGAAGCGGAACCAGGTCTCGCCCGGCAGGTTGAGCATCAGCCAGAACGAGGCGGCGATGGAGAGGATCGGCAGCACGGGCACCCACGGGGTGCGGAAGGCGCGCGGCAGGTCGGGGCGGGTGCGGCGGAGCACCATGACGCCGACGGCGACGACGACGAAGGCGAAGAGCGTGCCGATGTTCACCAGGGTCGCGAGCTCGTTGATGCTGGTGAAGCCGGCGACGATGGCGATGATCACACCGAGCAGGATCGTCGGGCGGTACGGCGTCCGGAACTTCGGGTGCGTGACGGAGAAGAAGCGGGGCAGCAGGCCGTCGCGGCTCATCGCGAAGAAGACGCGGGTCTGACCGAGGAGCAGGATCAGACAGACCGTGGTGAGGCCGACGGCGGCGCCGAAGCTGATCACGCCGGCGTAGAAGGGATGCCCGGCGGCTTTGAAGGCGTCGGCGAGCGGGGCGCTCACGGACAGCTCGGTGTAGTGCTGCATGCCCGTGACGACGAGGGCCACGGCCACGTACAGCACGGTGCAGATGAGGAGCGAGCCGAGGATGCCCCGGGGCATGTCCCGCTGCGGCAGCTTGGTCTCCTCGGCGGCGGTGGCGACCACGTCGAAGCCGATGAAGGCGAAGAAGACGACCGAGGCGGCGGTGAAGATGCCCATCACGCCGAAGTTGGTCGGTTCGTAGCCGAAGAGGAGCTGGACGAGCGGGGAGTCCCAGTTGGAGCCGCCGCCCTCGGGGGTGACGGCGGGCGGGATGAAGGGCTTGTAGTTGTCACCGACGATGAAGAACAGGCCGGCGACGATCACGATCATCACGACGGTCACCTTGATCGCCACGACGACCGCGGTGATCCGGGCGGAGAGCTTCATGCCCAGGACGAGGACCACGGTGAGCACCAGGACCAGTACGAACGCCAGGATGTCGAAGCTGCCGCCCGCTGTGTCCGGGCCTTCCAGCGCGGCCGGCAGATGCCAGCCGATGTTGTCCATCAGCGAGCGGACGTAGCCGGACCAGCCGACGGCGACCACCGCCGTGCCGAGGGCGAACTCCAGGACGAGGTCCCAGCCGATGATCCAGGCCGGCAGCTCGCCGATCGAGGCGTACGCGAAGGTGTACGCCGATCCCGCCACCGGAACCGTCGAGGCGAACTCCGCGTAGCAGAGAGCGGCGAGGGCGCAGACGATGCCGGCCGCGACGAAGGCGAGGGCCGTCGCCGGTCCCGCGTTCTCCTTGGCCACCTTGCCCGTCAGGACGAAGATGCCGGTGCCGATGATGACGCCGACGCCGAAGACGGTCAGATCCCAGGCCGACAGGGATTTCCTGAGCGCGTGCTCGGGTTCCTCCGTGTCGCGAATCGACTGTTCGACCGACTTGGTCCGGAAGATTCCGGAGTTCGCCCGTGGCTGCTGGTCCGTACTCACCTTCGTACCTCCATGCCATGGAGCTGCCCGCTCTCTGGTCAGAATGCACGCGAAAGGGCCGATCGGCACTCCGAAGAGTGATCCGATCGGCCCAAAGGTGACGCCAGGTGATGGAGTTCGTCAGTCGCGCGCGGGCTCCACGGCCTTCGCGCTGGTCTCGAACCGACCGTCAAGACGCGAGACCAGGCCGGTGACCTGCCGGGCGATGTCCGGCGCGGTCAGCCCGATCTCGGCCATGACCTCGCCGCGCGAGGCGTGGTCGAGGAAGCGCGGCGGGATGCCGAAGTCCCGCAGCGGTACGTCGACGCCGGCGTCGCGCAGCGCCTGGGCGACGGCCGAGCCGACGCCGCCGACGCGGCTGTTGTCCTCGACGGTGACGACGACCCGGTGACGCTCGGCGAGCGGGGCCAGGGCCTCGTCGACGGGCTTGACCCAGCGGGGGTCGACGACCGTGGTGGAGATGCCGTGACGGTCGAGCAGATCGGCGATCTCCAGGCACATCGGGGCCAGCGCGCCCACCGAGACCAGGAGGACGTCGGGCGTGTCGGTGCCGGGCTCGCGAAGCACGTCCATGCCGCCGACGCGGCGCAGGGCGGGCACGGCGGGGCCGACGGCGCCCTTGGAGAAGCGGACGACGGTCGGGGCGTCGGTGACCTCGACGGCCTCGCGCAGCTGGGCGCGGACCTGGTCGGCGTCGCGCGGCGCGGCGAGCCGCAGGCCCGGGACGACCTGGAGGATCGACATGTCCCACATGCCGTTGTGGGAGGCGCCGTCGGTGCCGGTGACACCGGCCCGGTCCAGGACGAAGGTGACTCCGCACTTGTGCAGCGCCACGTCCATCAGGACCTGGTCGAAGGCGCGGTTGAGGAAGGTCGCGTAGACCGCGAAGACGGGGTGCACCCCACCGGTGGCGAGGCCGGCCGCGGAGACGGCGGCATGCTGCTCGGCGATGCCGACGTCGTACACCCGCTCGGGGAAGGCCTTGGCGAACTTGTCGAGGCCGACGGGCTGGAGCATGGCCGCGGTGATCGCGACGATGTCCTCGCGCTCCTTGCCGAGCTTCACCATCTCCTCGCCGAAGACCGAGGTCCAGTCGGCGCCCGAGGAGGCGATGGGCAGGCCGGTGTCGGGGTGGATCTTGCCGACGGCGTGGAAGCGGTCGGCCTCGTCCTGGAGGGCCGGCTGGTAGCCGCGGCCCTTCTCGGTGAGGCAGTGGACGATGACCGGGCCGCCGAAGCGCTTGGCGCGGGTCAGCGCGGACTCCAGGGCCTCGATGTCGTGGCCGTCGATGGGGCCGACGTACTTGAGGCCGAGGTCCTCGAACATGCCCTGCGGGGCGATGAAGTCCTTGAGGCCCTTCTTGGCGCCGTGCAGGGTCTCGTAGAGCGGCTTCCCGACGACGGGGGTGCGCTCCAGGATGTCCTTGCCGCGGGCGAGGAAGCGCTCGTAGCCGTCGGTGGTGCGCAGGGTCGCCAGGTGGTTGGCGAGGCCGCCGATGGTGGGCGCGTACGAACGCTCGTTGTCGTTGACGACGATGACGAGCGGGCGGTCCTTGGCGGCGGCGATGTTGTTCAGCGCCTCCCAGGCCATGCCGCCCGTGAGGGCTCCGTCGCCGATGACGGCGACGACGTGGTCGTCCTTCTTCAGGACCTCGTTGGCCTTGGCGAGGCCGTCGGCCCAGCCGAGGACCGTCGAGGCGTGCGAGTTCTCGATCACGTCGTGGTCGGACTCCGCCTGCGAGGGGTAGCCGGAGAGGCCGCCCTTCATCTTGAGCCGGGAGAAGTCCTGGCGGCCCGTCAGCAGCTTGTGGACGTAGCTCTGGTGTCCGGTGTCCCAGAGGACCTTGTCCTTCGGGGAGTCGAACACCCGGTGCAGGGCGATGGTCAGCTCGACCACACCGAGGTTGGGGCCGAGGTGCCCGCCGGTCTTGGAGACGGCGTCCACGAGGAACGTCCTGATCTCGTCGGCCAGCTGGTCCAGCTGTTCCGGGGAAAGCCGGTCCAGATCTCGCGGTCCCCTGATACGGGTCAGCAGAGCCACCCGTGCCTCCTTGCGTTTGAGCTGGTCGAGCTTGCCGATTTGTCGAGTCTAATGTTCCGTCTTGGATCTCGGGCATCGGGCCAGGGGGTGAGGCGTCACCCTCATGGCGGACGGTCCGCTGATCTGTACGGCTCTGCGCGTGGATCTGTACGGCTCCGTGCGTGGATCCGTACGGCTCCGTGCGTTGATCTGTACGGCTCTGTACGTAGATCTGTACGTAGATCTGTACGGGATCCGTGCGTGCATCCCGTACGGGCGGTGCACTGCTCCGGACGCAGCAGTGCCCGGCGCCGGTTTCGCGGCGCCGGGCGGTGTGGCGAGCGTTACGCGCGGGGTGGCCCTACGCGCGGCCGGCCGTCTTCTGCGTACGGCGGGAGACCGAGTCGATGATCACGGCGATGAGCAGGACCGCTCCGGTGATCATGTACTGGATCGCGTTCGAGGACAGGTTCATCTGGTTGAGGCCCTGGACGATCGACTGGATGACCAGGATGCCCAGGAGCGCCGACCAGACCTTGCCGCGTCCGCCGAAGAGGGACGTGCCGCCGATGACCGCCGCGGCGATGCACATCATCAGCTGGTTGCCGCCGCCGAGGGAGCGGTCGGCGCCACCGGTCGCGGAGGCCAGGAAGAGACCGCCGATCGCGCCCATGGTGCCGGAGACCATGAAGACCGAGATCCGGATCCAGGAGACGTTGATGCCGGCGCGGCGGGCTGCCTCGATGCCGCCGCCGACCGCGAAGACCTGACGGCCGTACGTGGTGCGGCGCAGCACGAAGTCGGTGACCAGCAGGATCACCAGGAAGATCACCAGCGAGAGCGGGAGGCCCTGCTCCTGGTTGAAGCCGTACGCGGCGACGAGGACCAGGACCGCCAGGACGGCGGTGCGCAGGATGATCTCGCTCTGCGGGCGGTGCGGGAGCTCCGCGGCCTTGCGGCGGCGGGAGTCGCGCAGCTGGGCCAGGTAGAAGGCGGCGACGACGGCCACGGCGAGGCCGTAGGCGGCGGCGACGTCGGAGAAGTAGTACTTCGTGAGGTCGCCGACGAAGCTGCCGATCGGGGTGGGGATGGTGGAGCGGTCGCCCATCACCCAGGTCTGCAGACCGGCCCAGCCGAGGAAGCCGGCCAGGGTGACGACGAAGGCGGGCACGCCGATCTTGGCGAACACCAGGCCGTGGAAGGCGCCGATGAGGGTGCCGGAGAGGATGCCGAGGACGATCGCGAGGCCGTCCGGCATGTCGGTGCCGAGGACGCCCCAGACCGCGCCGGCCAGGCCCGCCACGGAGCCGACGGCGAGGTCGATCTCGCCGAGCAGCAGGACGAAGACGATGCCGACGGCCATGATGCCGGGACCGACCGCGTACAGCGTGATCTGGTCGAGGTTGTACGAGGTGATGAAGTTTCCGGTCAGCGCCTGGAAGACGATGCCGATGACGATCAGGCCGACGACGACCGGCAGCGAGCCGATCTCGCCGGAGCGCATCTTGCGCTTGAACTCGTCGACGTAGCCCTTGAAGCCCTGCTGGCGGACCAGGAGGCGGGGGTCGACGGCGGGGATCGCGGCGGAGGCCGCCTCGGTCACCGGGGACTCCTCGCTCGTGCGGGGGTCCGGCACGGCGGCCTCGTCGCTCGCGGGCCGCGGGGTCTGCGGGGTCGTGCTCACTTCGCTACCTCCGCGTTGCGCGCCTGGCGACGGGTCACGGCGTTGTCCGTGGCTCCCGTGATCGCGGCGATGATCTCTTCGTGCGTGGTGGTGGCCACCGGGAAGGTGCCGTTGTTCCGGCCGAGGCGCAGCACGGCGACGGTGTCGGCGACGGCCTTCACGTCGGCCATGTTGTGGCTGATGAGGATGACGCCGAGGCCCTGCTCGCGCAGCCGCTCGACCAGGTCGAGGACCTGCGCGGTCTGCTCGACGCCGAGGGCGGCGGTCGGCTCGTCCAGGATGACGATCTTGGGGTTGCCGACGAGGGCGCGCGCGATGGCGACGACCTGCCGCTGGCCGCCGGAGAGGGCGGCGACGGGGATGCGGACGCTGGGGATGCGGATGGAGAGGGTCGAGAGGAGGTCCTTCGCCCGCTTCTCCATGGCGACCTCGTCGAGGACGCCGCCCTTCTTGATCTCCCGGCCGAGGAACAGGTTGGCGACGACGTCGAGGTTGTCGCAGAGCGCGAGGTCCTGGTAGACGGTCGCGACACCGAGGTGCTGGGAGTCCTGCGGGCGGTTGATGTCGACCCGCGCGCCCTCCCACTCGATGACGCCCTCGTCGATGGGGTGCACGCCGGCGATCGTCTTGACGAGCGTCGACTTGCCCGCTCCGTTGTCGCCGACGAGCGCGACGACCTCTCCTGCGTGGACTTCGAGATCGACACCGGAGAGGACCTGAACCGCTCCGAACCGCTTGAAGATCCCGCGCAACGCCAACACGGGCGTCTGGGACACGTGAACCAACTCCTTCGCCACCGGTGCGGCGGCGGGCATGGCGCGCCGCCCGGGCGGCGCCGAAATCTGAGGGGGGCTTGCACGTCCGGCTCCCGGACCGACAGCGGGGTCTGGGTCGGCCGGGAACCGGACGGCGTGGGTGGGACGGGTCCCGTTCGTGGCGCGTCTCCGCCGCACGGTCCTTCACCTCTTGCACGTGGCGCCCGGCCAGGAGGCCGGTCGCACGGGCGGGGAGGCGGGGACGGGGCGGTCGTACGCGGGCCCACGGGGGTCCGTCGCCGGGGAGCCGGGCCTCGCGCGATCCCTGCCCCGCGGGGCTCGGGAGGAGGCCCGGGGGTTACTTGATGCCCAGCTCGGTGCACTTGGCGGCGAGGTCCGCCGTGCAGATGTCGGCGGCCTTGTAGATGCCGTCCGCGATCACCGTGGACTGGATGTTGGTCTTGTCGACCACGACCGGGGCGAAGAGCGTGGAGGGCACGCCGTCGGTCTGGCCCTGCGCGCCGACCTCCTTGCCCTTGAGCAGGTTCACCGCGAACTTGGCGGCCTCGGGGGCCAGCTGGAGCGGGGACTTGTAGATCGTGAAGGTCTGCGAGCCGGCGACGATGCGCTGGACACCCGCGACCTCGGCGTCCTGGCCACCGACCGGGATGTTCTTGACGCCGGCGTTCTCGAGGGAGGTGACGACGCCGCCGGCCATGCCGTCGTTGGCGGAGTAGACGGCGCCGATCTTGTCCTTGCCGAGCGAGGAGATCGCGGCGGACATCTTCTCGCCGGCGATCTTCGGGTCCCACTCGCCGGAGGCCTCGTAGGCGATCTTGCCGACCTTGCCGTCGAGCGCGGTGTGGGCGCCCTTCTTGAACAGGGCGGCGTTCGGGTCCTTCTCGTCACCGTTGATCATCACGACGTTGGCGGTGGCGGCCTTGGCGCCGAGGGCGGCGATCAGCGCCTGGCCCTGGAGCTCGCCGACCTTGTTGTTGTCGTGGCTGACGTAGGCGTCGGCGCCGGGGACGGCACGGTCGTACGCGACGATCTTGACGCCCTTGGCCTTCGCGTCCTTGACCCAGCCCTCGGCCTTGGCCGAGTCCACCGGGTCGAGCGCGATGACCTTGACGCCGTCGGCGATCAGCTGGTCGAACTGCTGCTTCTGCTTGACGACGTCGGCGACGGCGTTGTTGTACACGATCTCGCAGTCGGAGCAGGCGGCCTTGACGGCCTTCTCGAACTGGGGCTTGTCGAGGGCCTCGTAGCGCGAGGTCTTGTTCTCGGGAAGGAGCAGACCGATCTTGGTGGTGCTGCCCTTGTCTTCGCTGTCACCGCCACCGGCCTGGCCGCAGGCGGCGAGCGAGAGGGCCATCGAGACCGCGGCCGTGGCTATGACGGCGCGACGCGTCACTGCGTTCATTGGGGTTTGCCTCCCTGACGAGGCCGCGACGTTGCGGCCGAGGATGCACGAAGTCAACTCGGCCGCAACACCGTCGTCAAGAAGTAAATCCTTAACGAGATGACAACGGTGGTGTTCGTTATCTAAGTGAAGGCAGGAGTGGAGGTCAGGGCGGCCGCCGGCAGGGGGCTGTCCAACAGGGTCGAATCGCCCATTTCGCTCAAGGCGAGGGCGAGGGCGCCGAGCACCTCCGCGCGCCCGCCGAGCGCCCCCTGGGCCAGCGAGAGCTGCCGGGCCGCGCTGGGGATCGCGTACCGCGAGACGGAGTCCCTGATGGGCGCGAGCACCAGCTCACCGGCCTCGGCGAGGTCGCCGCCCAGCACCACCCGGCTGGGATTGAGGAGGTTGCAGAGGTTGGCGATGCCGCTGCCGATGTGACGGCCGACGTCGGCGATCACCCGGCGGCAGCCGGGGTCGCCCGCCCGGGCCAGCTGGACGACCTTCTCCATGGTCAGGTCCGGGCCGTGGCTGGGCTGGAGGAGCGGCAGGACGTAGCGGGCGGCGGTGAAGGTCTCCAGGCAGCCGCGGTTGCCGCAGCGGCAGACCGGTCCCGACTCGTCGAGGGTGATGTGCCCGATCTCACCCGCGGTGCCGCCGGGCCCTCGGTAGACCCGCCCGTCGATGACGAGGCCGGCGCCGACACCGCTGGCCACCTTGATGTAGGCGAGGTCCTTGACGCCCCGTCCGCTCCCCCAGACCAGCTCGCCGAGCGCGCCGAGGTTGGCGTCGTTGTCGACGTGCACGGGGACGCCGAGGCGCCGGGAGAGCTCCTCGGCGGGGTTGATGCCGCTCCAGCCCGGCAGGATCGAGGTCGAGCCGAGCCTGCCGGAGGAGACGTCGATGGGGCCCGGTACGCCGAGGCCGACGCCGATGACCTTGTCGCGGCCGATCCCGGTGGCCTCGATCAGCCGCGTGACCAGCTGTTCCGCCCGGTCGAAGCCCTCGGCCGCGGAGGCGTCCACGTCCATGGGTTCGGACTCCTCCGCCAGGACCTGATGGGCGAGGTTGCCGACGGCGACCCGCAGATGGGTGTGGCCGAAGTCGACGCCGATGACGATGCCGGCGTCCCCGGAGAGCGAGACGCTGCGGGCCCTGCGGCCCCCCGCGGACGTCGGGGTGACCTCGACCGTCCCGCCGTCCTTCAGCTCCCGCACGATGTTGGAGACCGTGGCGGCGGACAGGCCCGTCGTCCTGGCGATCTCCGCCTGGGTGAGCGAGCCGGCCATGCGCACCGCCCGGACGACCCGTTCGAGATTGGCCCTGTGCAGAGACGTCTGCGACCCCGGAGTCTCCATCGACTCACTCACTCCCACCGTTTTCTCCAACATGTGAACCCTAAGGGGACGCTTTCGGCTTGCTCCCCGTCAAGACCTTGAGCGGTGGGCTTGGGGTGTCACGGCACACGAAGGGCCCCCGGCGCGGCGGCGCCGGGGGCCTTTCGGGTCGGGATCGGAGGGGAGTCCGCGGGAGGCGGGCTACTTCACGGCGCCGGCGGTCAGGCCGGCCACCACCTGCCGCTGGAAGATGATGTACGCGGCGAGGACCGGCAGCATGGCCATCACCAGACCGGCGAAGAGGCCGGACCAGTCGCCCTTGTAGCCCTGGCTGACCGCGAGCTGCACGAGGCCCTGGGAGAGCACCTTCTGCTCCTGCTCCGTGTTGAGCACGGTCGGCAGCAGGTACTGGTTCCACTGGCCGAGGAAGTTGAAGATGCCGACGCTGATCAGGCCGGGCTTGGCCATCGGCAGCATGACCTGGAAGAAGGTCCGGGTGTGCGAGGCGCCGTCGATGCAGGCCGCCTCCGCCACCGAGCTCGGCAGAGTGCGGAAGAAGGCGGTGAGGAAGAAGACCGTGAACGGCAGCGAGTACGCGATGTAGACGACGATCAGGCCGTGCAGCGTGTTGAGCAGGGCCATGTTCTGCATCACGTAGAAGAGCGGCACGAGCGCCAGGATGATCGGGAAGCTCATCCCTCCGATGAAGAGGAAGTAGATGAAGCGGTTGCCCGGGAAGTCGAAGCGGGCCAGCACGTAGGCCGCCATCGAGCCGAAGAGGAGCGTGCCGATGAGCGAGCCGCCGACCACGAGGATCGTGTTCAGGAAGTATTCGCTCATGTGCGCGTCGGTCCAGGCACGCGACCAGTTCTCGAAGTGCAGCTTGTCGGGCAGCGACCACGGCGCGGTGAAGATCGCCTTGTCGGTCTTGAAGGAGGTCATGACCGCCCAGAGCAGCGGCATGACGACCATGATCGCCCAGATGATCAGGACCCCGTGCGAGAAGACGTTGAGGACCCCGCCCTCACGCTTCGGCTCCTTCTGCGCGACGGGGGCCGTCGTCTTGATCGGAGCGGTGTCCGCGCCGCCCGGGGAGCCGGGGGTCTTGTCGAGGCCGGTGGAGGCCGTGTCGGTCGTCTTCATCAGAACTCCAGCCGCTCGCGCCGGCCCACCTTCATCACGAGGGCCGCGAAGGCCAGCGTGACGAGGAGGAGCGCGACACCGATGGTCGTTGCGTAGGCGGCCTGACCGTCCCGGAACGCCTTCTGGTACACGTACAGCGGAAGGACGATGGTGGAGTAGTCGGGCCCGCCGCCGTTGGGGCCGACGGTCATGATCTGGACGACGGCGAAGGACTCCGCGCCGAGCGCGAGGATGCCCATGTAGATCCACCCGGACTGCACGGTGTCCCAGAGCAGCGGCAGGGTGATCTTGAAGAAGGTGGTGAAGCGGTTGGCGCCGTCGAGCAGGGCGGCCTCGTAGAAGTCCCTCGGAATGGAGGCCATACCGGCCGAGAAGAGGACGACGAAGAAACCGACCGTGGACCAGACGAGAACCACCATCACGCAGATGAGGGCGAGGTCCGGGTCACCCAGCCAGTCCGGCTGGACACTGCCGAGACCGACGAGCTTCAGCGCCGAATTGATGGCTCCGCTGTTCGGGTTGTACGCGAACTGGAAGAGCAGCGCGACGATCACGATCGACAGCACCTGCGGGAAAAAGTACACGATCTTGTAGAACGATGATCCGCGCACTCCCGCGATGGCCGCTCCCCGGCGGCGCCGACCGCCGACATTGAGCATGAAAGCGAAGAACAACGCGAGTCCGACGGTCACCAGAGGCAGGACCACGGCGAGGGTCAGACTGTGCTGGAGCGATTTCCAGAAGATCTCGTCGTCCAGCATTCTGCTGTAGTTGTCGAATCCGACCATTCCGAATTCGGGACTCAGTCCGGTCCAGTCCGTGAACGAGTAGTAGATGGACTGGATGAACGGCCAGATGACGAAGAGCGCGTAGAGCGCGAGGGGTGCTGCCAGGAACCCCACGATGAAACGGTTCTTGCCGTGCTGCATTCCTACCGACCCCGATCTTCCCGCGGAGGCGCGCCGCCGGTGCCGCGCGCGAAGGAACCGGGGCCCGCTCCCGGTCGGCGGGAAGGGGCCCCGGCACTGCTCACTGGTGCTTGTAGTGCTTGATGCTCGAGTCCTTGGCCGCCTCGTCGGCGAACTTCTGGATCTTCTTGATCGTCTCGGCCGGGGTCGCGCGGCCGGCCATCATCTCGCCGATGCCGGCGACACCGATCTTCTCCTTCTGCAGGGCCACGTACCAGTCCTGCAGACGCGGGTTGACGACGTTCTGGCCGGCCTTCTGCAGAGCGGCGACACCGGACTTGAGGCCCGGGGTCAGCTCGATGCCGTCGGTGCCGCCGTTGAAGGCAGACAGGGACTTCACGGACTGCGTGAAGTTCTTGGACGAGGCCTCGCTGAGCATGATGCGCAGCTGCTCCATGCCGCCCTCGGCGTTCGCCGCCTTGGCCGGGACGATGAAGGGCTCGCCGCCGGAGGCCCACATGGTGCCGAAGGGCATCTTGTCGGAGGCGTCGAGGCCGCTCGGTGCGGAGACGGCCAGGTCGAAGTCGGCCGGCATGGTCTTCGCCGCCTCGTTCTCGACCCAGGAGCCGTTCGGGATGAAGAGCGCCTTGCCCTCGGTCCAGGCGGTCTGCGACTGGATGTGGTCGAGGCCGGGGGTGCCCTTGAGGATGTAGCCCTTGCGGTAGAGCTCGTAGTACGCCTCGAAACACGCCTTGACCGCGGGGTGCTCCCAGGCCTTCGGCTCCAGGTTGTCGATGGCGTCCAGGACCTCGCGGCCGCCGACCTTGCCGATCATCGGGTACAGCGAGAAGGGGAGGTAGTACGGGTGCTTGCCCGCGTACGTCCAGCCGGCGATGTTCTTCTTCTTGGCCTTCTCGCAGACGGCCAGCATCTCGTCCCAGGTCTCGGGGTACTTCGCGTCGAGGGAGTCGAGCAGCTTCTGCGAGTACCAGACGCCGTAGACCGTGTAGGCGTAGTACATGACCCACACCGGAGCGCCGTCGAACTGGCCCATCTCGACGATGCCGGGCCGCAGGGTGTCGCGGACCGTCTTCTTCGGGTCGTCGATCGACGGCGAGTCGAGGAGCGGGGTCAGGTCCATCAGCTGCTTCTGGCCGACGAGGACGCCCATGTCCATCTGCTCGGCGCCGGAGTTGTCGATGAGGTCCGGCGGGTTGCCGCCGTTGAAGCGCGGCTGGAGGACGGTCGTGATCTTCTGGGTGGGAGTGAACTTGACCTTGGCCTTGGGGTAGTTCTTCTCGTAGATCGTGATCGCGTCTTTGGCGTACTGCTGCCCGAAACCGCCGTCGAAGAGGACGAAGTCGAGCGCCGCCGACTCGTTCACCCCGAGCGGGTTCTTTTCGGACTTCGTACCCTTCTCGACCTTTTCGTTGCCGTCGCCGCTGCTGCTCGCGCAGGCGGAGAGGAAGCCCATCGTCGGAACCGAGATCAGACCGATCGCCGCGGAACGCTTGATCAGGTCACGACGGCCGAGGCCGCCCTCATTGGTGTGTGCGGAGGTGGATCCCATGCTCAAGTCCTCGCCTTCATTCAGGACTCAGGCGGTGTACCGGTCGCCCGTACTCACTCGCCACAGGCGAAGGGCCCCGCCACCGCGGTCATTTGCAGCCGGGTCGTGCACGCGTCGGGCCGTCGTCGGAGTGTTCCGACTGGCTGGACGCCGACAGGTATAGTCCACTTCCCTTCACCTGAGCAAGATCGAAAGCAGGTTTCAGCAACCATCTTTCCCGAGTTGAGACCTCCGGGATAAGCGCGCCGAATCTGCGGCGTTTCGTCCAACCGTTGGCCCTGTAACACCCTTGACAGCACATCAGACCTCCACATATTGGAGGCCCTGTCGCGGCATTGGTGGGATCGAACCCTGGCGACAGGGGGGGTTGGCGGGGCAAAGGCGGACATATGTCCGAGAGGGAAACAGTAGTGTCACAGACCCACCCGGAAGTGAGGATTCCGTGAGGAGGATCCGGGATCATCGGAGTCTCGCCGGCCTCCGTCTCATGGCGGAGACAGGGCGGAACCTGCCTGGTTTCCTACGCATCTGGAGTGTTACGTGGCCAACTCTTCTGGCCTGAACCGCACGGGTTTCCTGTCCCGTGTCACGGTCGCGGCGATAACGGCCGCCCTGGTGGGCACCACGACGGCCGCGGTGGCGGCGGAGCCGGGACCGGCCATCGCCTCCGCCCCGCAGGCCGCGAACGCGACGGCCTTCTCGGCAGCCGCGGCGGCGCCGTACAACAACCTCCACGGCGTCAACAGCGCCGGCACGATCTGGGGATACACCCCGGTCGGCGGAGGCAACATCCAGCGCCTCGCGAACAACAGCGGCACGAACTGGACGGCCTACAAGCACTTCACCCAGGCCGACATGAACGGGGCCGACGGCGCCGACGGCATGTACGCCATCCGCTCCGACGGCCGCCTGCACTACGGCAGCTGGGGCGGCCCCATCCGGGACCTCGGCCCCGGCTGGAACACGTACAACAAGGTCTTCTCCGCCGCCAACACCGGCGGTGGCGTGGCCGACGACCTCCTCGCCCGTGACAGCTACGGCGTGCTGTGGCACTACCTGGGCTACGGCAACGGCGCGCTGACCCAGCGCGTCCGCATCGGCGGCGGCTGGAACACCTACACCCAGATCGCCGGCAAGGGCGACGTGTCCGGTGACGGCCGGGCCGACATCGTCGGCCGCGACTCCTCCGGCGTGCTGTGGCTGCACAAGGGCACCGGCAACTACAAGGCGCCCTTCGCCACCCGCACCCGCATCGGCAGCGGCTTCAACTACCACAACCTCCTGGTGTCCTCGGGCGACCTGACCGGCGACGGCCGGGCCGACCTCGTCGGCCGCGACTACTCCGGCGCGCTGTGGCTGTACAAGGGCAGGGGCAGCGCCACGACCCCGTACAGCAGCCCCGTGAAGATCGGTTCGTCCGGCTGGAACAGCTTCCGCGCGATGTTCTGATCGGCGGCCGCGAGGCGCAGCGAAAGGGCCCCGCTCCTCTTCCGAGGAGCGGGGCCCTTGTCCGTCACCGGATCCGGCGCTGGTGTCAGCCGCGGATGAGGTTGCGGAGCACGTACTGCATGATGCCGCCGTTGCGGTAGTAGTCCGCCTCACCGGGGGTGTCGATGCGGACGACCGCGTCGAACTCGACACCGGTGTCGGTGGTGACCTTGACCGTGCGCGGGGTGGTGCCGTTGTTCAGCTCGGTCACGCCGGTGAAGGAGAAGGTCTCCTCGCCGGTCAGGCCGAGGGACTCGGCGTTCGCGCCCTCCGGGAACTGGAGCGGCAGGACGCCCATGCCGATGAGGTTCGAGCGGTGGATGCGCTCGTACGACTCGGCGATGACGGCCTTGACGCCGAGCAGCGCGGTGCCCTTGGCGGCCCAGTCGCGGGACGAGCCGGAGCCGTACTCCTTGCCCGCCAGGATCGCGAGCGGGGTGCCCTGCTCGATGTAGTTGCGCGAGGCGTCGTAGATGAACGCCACCGGCGCGTCGGCCTGGGTGAAGTCGCGGGTGAAGCCGCCCTCGGTGCCCGGCGCGATCTGGTTGCGCAGGCGGATGTTGGCGAACGTGCCGCGGATCATGACCTCGTGGTTGCCTCGGCGCGAGCCGTAGGAGTTGAAGTCACGACGCTCCACACCGTGCTCGGTGAGGTACTTGCCGGCCGGGGTGTCGGCCTTGATGGCGCCGGCCGGGGAGATGTGGTCGGTGGTGACCGAGTCGCCCAGCTTCGCCAGGACGCGCGCGCCGACGATGTCGGTGACCGGGGTGGTCTCCATCGTCATGCCCTCGAAGTACGGGGGCTTCCGGACGTAGGTGGACTCGGTGTCCCACTCGAAGGTGTTGCCGGTCGGGATCGGCAGCGCCTGCCACTGGGCGTCGCCCGCGAAGACGTCCTGGTAGGACTTGTTGAACATGTCCTCGCCGATGGCGTTGGCGACGACGTCGTTGACCTCGGCCTCGGACGGCCAGATGTCCGCCAGGTAGACCGGCTTGCCGTCCTGGTCGATGCCCAGGGCGTCCTTGGTGATGTCCACCTTCATGGAGCCGGCGAGGGCGTACGCGACGACCAGCGGCGGCGAGGCCAGGTAGTTCATCTTGACGTCGGGGTTGATGCGACCCTCGAAGTTACGGTTGCCCGAGAGCACCGAGGTCACGGCCAGGTCGTGCTCGTTGACGGCCTTGGAGACCTCCTCCGGCAGCGGGCCGGAGTTGCCGATGCAGGTGGTGCAGCCGTAGCCGACGAGGTTGAAGCCGACCTTGTCGAGGTACGGGGTGAGACCCGCCTTGTCGAAGTAGTCGGTGACGACCTTCGAGCCCGGGGCGAGGGTGGTCTTGACCCACGGCTTGCGGGTCAGGCCCTTCTCGACGGCCTTCTTCGCGACGAGCGCGGCGGCGACCATGACGTACGGGTTCGAGGTGTTGGTGCAGGAGGTGATGGCCGCGACCGTCACCGCACCGTGGTCGATCTCGTAGGTCGAGCCGTCGGGGGCGGTCACGGTGACCGGCTTCGACGGGGCGCCGTTCGGGTGGTTCGCCGGGGCGTCGGAAGCCGGGAAGGACTCCTTGCCCGCCTCGTCCACCTCGTCGACGTAGTTGCGGACGTCCAGGGCGAACTGCTGGGCGGCGTTCGCGAGGACGATGCGGTCCTGCGGGCGCTTCGGGCCGGCGATCGACGGGACGACCGTCGAGAGGTCGAGCTCCAGCTTCTCGGAGAAGTCGGGCTCGGCGGCCGGGTCGAGCCAGAGGCCCTGCTCCTTGGCGTACGCCTCGACGAGCGCGACCTGCTGCTCGGAGCGGCCGGTGAGCTTGAGGTACTTCAGCGTCTCGCCGTCGATCGGGAAGATCGCGGCGGTGGAGCCGAACTCCGGCGACATGTTGCCGATGGTGGCGCGGTTCGCGAGGGAGGTCGCGGCGACGCCCTCACCGTAGAACTCGACGAACTTGCCGACGACGCCGTGCTTGCGCAGCATCTCGGTGATCGTGAGGACCAGGTCGGTGGCGGTGGTGCCGGCCGGGAGCTCGCCGGTCAGCTTGAAGCCGACGACGCGCGGGATCAGCATGGAGACCGGCTGGCCGAGCATCGCGGCCTCGGCCTCGATGCCGCCGACGCCCCAGCCGAGCACACCGAGGCCGTTGACCATGGTGGTGTGGGAGTCGGTGCCGACGAGGGTGTCCGGGTACGCCTGGCCGTTGCGGACCATGACCGTACGCGCCAGGTGCTCGATGTTCACCTGGTGGACGATGCCGGTGCCCGGGGGGACGACCTTGAAGTCGTCGAAGGCGGTCTGGCCCCAGCGCAGGAACTGGTAGCGCTCCTTGTTGCGGCCGTACTCCAGCTCGACGTTCTGGCCGAAGGCGTCCGCGGTGCCGAACTTGTCGGCGATGACGGAGTGGTCGATGACCAGCTCGGCCGGGGAGAGCGGGTTGACCTTCGCCGGGTCGCCGCCGAGCTCCTTGACGGCCTCGCGCATGGTGGCGAGGTCGACGACGCAGGGCACACCGGTGAAGTCCTGCATGATCACGCGGGCGGGCGTGAACTGGATCTCCTGGCTCGGCTGAGCCTGCGAGTCCCAGCCGCCGAGCGCCCGGATGTGGTCGGCGGTGATGTTCGCGCCGTCCTCGGTGCGGAGCAGGTTCTCCAGGAGGACCTTCAGGCTGTAAGGGAGGCGCGCGGAGCCCTCGACCTTGTCCAGCTTGAAGATCTCGTACGACTCGTCGCCCACGCGCAGCGTGCTGCGGGCGTCGAAGCTGTTCGCCGACACGACAGTCTCCTTCATCAATGTGCGCGTACTACCGTCATGCTGCCGCCACGGCCCCTCGCCGATCCGCTAAGGTAAGGCTTAGTTAGGGAACCCTTACCGGGCAGGCGGCCACGGTGCGCCGTAAGCAGTTATCTCGATGTCGAGATAACTCTAGTGCATCCCCGCCGCTCGGTCATGCCCGGCCGCCCCTGAGATCCGTGGTGGCGCGCGTCACCTCGGGCGGGGGCTGACGACTGGCGCGCGAGGGTGCGTCGGGGGATTGCGCCTGAGTCAGGGGGTTGGGCCCGCCTCACGGAGTGGAGACGAGCTCGCCGAGCCGCGGGGCGAGCCACGGCCTGCGGCCGCCGGCCCGCATCCGGCCCTGCGCGATCGCCTTCCAGATCGGCGTACGGCGGAAGGAGACCAGCAGGAACGTGGTGGGCGCCACCGTGATCCTGCAGTCGTAGGCACACGGCGGGGCGTCGCGCGTCACCGTCATCGCCCCGTCGTCGACGACGACCGCCAGCCGCGGGCCACCCTTGACGACCAGGTCGAACGCGATGCGGACCCCGCGTGACTTCCCCGAGTCCAGGGCCAGGGCCATCATCGTCGGCATCGACTGCCCGATCACCAGGCTCGCCTCGTCCGGGCCGATCGGCCACGGAAGCCGGGCGCCGCGCGCGATGTCCAGCCCGTGCACGAGGGTCTCGCTGAGCATCAGACCGGTCACCACCGCCACCGTGAGCGTCGCCCCCGGCCCATACCAGGGCGCGGTGACCGGGGCGTCCGGGGCGAGGCCCTCGGTGACCCGCAGAAAGGCCTCGCCCCGTTCGACGACGAGGTCGCCGAGCCGGGCGCGCCCGTCGCCGTCGAGGAGGCCGACGGAGGTGGCGTTCATGACCGTGATCCGCTCGACGAAGGGCAGGTCACCGGGCGGCAGGACACCGTCCCAGTCCATGGCCCCGTCGGCGGAGACGACGGCGCCGTACGCGAGGTACACGGACGTGAGGTGCGCGCCGACGTCGCCCACGGTCCACACCGGGACACCGGAGGGCGCGTCCAGGTCGGGGACGTCACACAACAGCCGCGCGAGCCGCGGGATCGCGGCGGCCAGCGCGGCGCGGGTCTTCCGGTGCTCGGCGACAGGATCGAACGTCGTGACGGTGGCCATGCCACTCCCCCAAGCTGCGGACGGGCCCGCAGATTACCGCCGAGTAGCACGCCGGCGACAGACCTCTGCGGACACGAACGGGCTGCAGACGAACGGCCGGGCACGAATCGCGGCGCGCGAGCCGCCCCGCCCGAATCGCCCCGCCCGAATCGCCGCGCACGAATCGCCGCGCACGAACGGCCGCGCACGAACGGCCGCGCACGAATCGCCGCGCACGAACGGCCGCGCACGAATGGCCGGAGGCACCCGAAGACCCGAGGATCGAGTCATGTTCAACGGCGCGCACGTGATTCTCTACACCCAGGACGCGGAGGCCGACCGCGCGTTCCTCAAGGACGTCCTCGGCTTCGACCACGTGGACGCCGGCCGCGGCTGGCTCATCTTCAAGCTGCCACCCGCAGAGTTCGCCGTACACCCCACGGAGGGCGAGCCGAAGCACGAGGTCTACCTCATGTGCGACGACATCACCCGCACCCTGACGGACCTGGAGGACCGGGGCGCCGAGATCTCACGCCCCATCACCGACCAGGGCTGGGGCCTGCTCGCGGCCATCCGTCTGCCGAGCGGTACCGAACTCCCCCTGTACGAGCCGCGTCACCCGACCGCGCACACACTGTCACCCTGACGGCCCACCCCAATGGAGATCGTCATCTCATATCTGAGATAACGTGACGCCATGGCAGACGACTACCTCGTACGCATCGGCAAGCTCATCCGTGACGCCCGGCAGCACCGCGGCTGGACGCAGACGCAGCTTGCCGAGGCACTGGCCACGAGCCAGAGCGCCGTCAACCGGATCGAGCGCGGCAACCAGAACATCAGCCTTGAGATGATCGCCCGGATCGGCGAGGCACTCGACAGCGAGATCGTGTCCCTGGGTTACGCGGGCCCCATGCACCTCCGCGTCGTCGGGCGCCGCCGGCTCTCCGGAGCCATCGACGTCAAGACGAGCAAGAACGCCTGTGTCGCGCTGCTCTGCGCCTCGCTCCTCAACAAGGGCCGCACGGTCCTGCGCCGGGTCGCCCGCATCGAGGAGGTCTTCCGGCTCCTGGAGGTCCTCAACTCCATCGGGGTGCGCACCCGCTGGATCAACGACGGCGTGGACCTGGAGATCGTGCCGCCGGCCGAGCTGGACATGGAGTCCATCGACTCCGAGGCCGCCATCCGCACCCGCTCGATCATCATGTTCCTCGGCCCGCTGCTGCACCGCATGGACCGCTTCAAGCTGCCGTACGCCGGCGGCTGCGACCTCGGTACGCGCACGATCGAGCCGCACATGATCGCGCTGCGCCGCTTCGGCCTGGACATCACCGCCACCGAGGGCATCTACCACGCCCAGGTCGAGCCCTCGGTCTCCCCCGACCGCCCGATCGTCCTGACCGAGCGCGGCGACACGGTGACCGAGAACGCGCTGCTCGCCGCGGCCCGCCACGACGGTGTGACGGTCATCCGCAACGCCTCCTCCAACTACATGGTCCAGGACCTGTGCTTCTTCCTGGAGGCGCTGGGCGTCCGGGTCGACGGCATCGGCACCACCACCCTGACCGTGCACGGCGTGCCGCAGATCGACGTGGACGTCGACTACTCCCCCTCCGAGGACCCGGTCGAGGCGATGAGCCTCCTGGCCGCGGCGGTCGTCACCGAGTCGGAGCTGACGATCCGCCGGGTCCCGATCGAGTTCATGGAGATCGAGCTCGCGGTCCTGGAGGAGATGGGCCTCGACCACGACCGCTCGGCCGAGTACGCCGCCGACAACGGCCGCACCCGCCTCGTCGACCTGACGGTCCGCCCCTCCAAGCTGGAGGCGCCGATCGACAAGATCCACCCGATGCCCTTCCCGGGCCTGAACATCGACAACGTCCCCTTCTTCGCGGCCATCGCGGCCACGGCGCAGGGCAAGACCCTCATCCACGACTGGGTCTACGACAACCGCGCGATCTACCTCACCGATCTCAACCGCCTCGGCGGCCGCCTCCAGCTCCTCGACCCCCACCGCGTCCTGGTCGAGGGCCCCACCCGCTGGCGCGCCGCCGAGATGATGTGCCCCCCGGCCCTGCGCCCGGCGGTGGTCGTCCTCCTGGCCATGATGGCGGCCGAGGGCACGTCGGTCCTGCGGAACGTGTACGTCATCAACCGCGGCTACGAGGAACTGGCGGAGCGCCTCAACTCGGTGGGCGCGCAGATCGAGATCTTCCGCGACATCTGACAGACCGTCAGGCAATCGCCAGTGCAACCAACTTGACCTGCGACAATGCGCAACGGTGGGAGGTGTGGCGTGCCCCGTGGGACTTCTCTGGGACTTTGCGCCCGAGTCGGAACTCTACGGGGCCGCCACCCTGAGGGAGAGCCGTCCGCTCCAACGAACGGTCGCGGGATACGTCTCGGTTCGTCAGACCGGTTCGACGTCGGGTTCTCCGCATCCCATGTGTCCAGGATCAGAGGTCAGGAGCGACTCTGGGCGGTTGCGCCAAAAGCCTTGAGGCGTATCCGTCATGTGCGTCGCCTGGTGCCGACGGTTGCTGACCTTGTACAACCGGGCCGCCATGACACGTGGCGTGCGCCGCATTGTTTCAACGAACCGAAGTGGTCGACCTTGCCTTCACATCGCTCCAAAACGCTTTAGAGTGCAGGTTGTTGACGGCGTGTGAGCGATCTGGCGAGGACGCGCCAGCGCGGTTGCCGGACTCGCCGGAGGCTGTGCGGCCGCTGACGGTGTCCGCTCTGGTGGACGGTCGGGACCGGGTAGAGGTTGCCACTCTGTTCAAGGTGCCGGTCAGGGCCGTGGACAACTGGTGGGCGAAGTGGCAGGCCGGCGGCCGGGACGTGCCGCTGCCCCGCCCGCGAGGCCGCCGCGCGGGTGAGCACCAGGTCCTGTCCGGGCCGAGCAGGACGCCGCCCGACAGGCGGCCCTCGATCACGTCCCCTCCGGCGTGGGACTTTCGGGCTGTGGACACGGGAGCAGACAGGCGTACTGATCTTCAAGCTGTACCGGGTCCGTTTCACCGAGCCTGAGGTGGGCAAGTACCTCAGACGCTGGGGGCTGACATTCCAGCGTCCGGACAAGCGGGCGGTCGAGCAGGACCCGGAATCGGTCCGCCTCTGGCACGGGAAGACCTGGCCGGCGATCCGGGCCGAGGTGAAGGCGGAGAACGCCGAGGGTCTCTTCGGTGATCGGGTAGGGGTCCGATCGGACCAGGTCACCGGCCGCACCTAGGGCGCCAAAGGCACGACTCCCATCGTCCGCCGCACCGGGAACCGCTTCTCCGTGAACACGATGTCCGCGATCAGCACCCACAGCCGGATGCGCTTCAGGCCTTCACCGAGTCGTTCGAAGCGAAGGTCACGTGCCGCTTCCTCGCACGGATCGCCGGACACTTCGACCGGAAGGCCCACTTGCACGTCGACCGGCACCCGGCCCACCGCTCGAAGAGCGTCCGGCCCTGGCTCGCCGACCATCAGGACGACATCGAGCTGCACTTCCTGCCTTCGTACTCACCCGAGCTGAACCCGGACGAGCTGGTCAACACCGACCTCAAGCTCAGCCTGCCCCCACACCCATCGGGCCAGGAACCAGTCCGAGCTCGCCGCCGAAACCCGCAGTTCCTTCCACCGGCTCCAGCGTCAACCGCACATCGTCCGCAGCTACTTCGGCGGCCCGCACGCCCGCTACATCTCGGAGGAGAACCCTCTGAGTTTCTGATCAAGATACGCCGAATTCCGCTCGGTCGACGAGGCGCGGCGGGCGGCGAAGGAGCTGCCCGAGGGATGGTTCCGGGGGGGGGCAGGAACTGAACGGGGAGTTCGACCGCCGAGTGCCGTTCGAAGACCTTCCCGCATGGCTCGTAGGCGTCCTGGGGGCGGGCCTGCCGGCCGCCCCAGCCGCGTACGAAGGGCGCGGTGGACTACGAGTTGCTCGGCCAAGCGGTCGGCAGCGTCGAGGACGCCTTCACGGCGGGAATCGGCCCGAGCGTGAGCGAGATCAACTGGCAGGACCTGTGCTGGCCGGATGCGCCCGAAGTGGGTTTTCTGGGCGAGTCCAAGCAAGCAGAGGTAACGCTCCCTCTCAACACCAGCACCCGCGGGCACGACGAGCCTGCCGATGACCACACCGTCCTCCTCCACGTCCGCAGCGTCGACATCGATAGCCGTCAGATGAGGGAGCCGTACGCCCACTGGCTCGCCGCGCAGGTGGGCCTCACGGCCATCGGGCCCGCGCAACGATGCTGAAGGGGCCCCCAACCCTCGGAACAGCAGACGGATGAGCCGCCGGAACAGCTCCCCCGACTCATCCGGTACCAGCCGCTCAACGATCCCCGCGACGGCCTGCCGGCTACCCAGCCGCTGGCGGCCCAAATGGGCCGAACCGATCATCCGCTCAGCGCTATCGTCTGCCGGACAAGAGCCGTACGCCCCGGGGAAGTGATTCCTAATGTCGTCTGTCAAGTTGCGGGGGCGGTCGGCGGAGGAGCCCGAGGAACTGATCCAGAGCGGGCACGAAGTCGCCCGACGACAGACCGTGCAGGTAAGGCAGGGGCAGCACCTCGCTGATCTTCGGGGACTTGCGGGCCCGGGGTGGCAGGACCGCCGAGGAGAACCGCTTGCGCTCCCCGGTCGCCTCGTCGACGCGCTTGTCATTGACCCGCGGGGCCTTGACCTCGATTGCTCCGGCCGCAGCGGTGACCCTTCTGGGCTGGTGGTAGCCGTTGCGCACGACCGGGCGCCGCCCGGACTCGCCCCGCCGATCGACCAAATCGGCTATACCGGGGTCGACTTCAGCTTCCAGCGCGGCGGCGGGCATCCCCCGTGCGCCCTCGCGCACGATCTCGTCAATCAGGGAGCCGTGTGGTGTCGTTCCGGCTTCGTTGACCACCGTGAGCGCGGGCGTGCCTTCCCGACCGACGCGCCAACGTCGGCCTACTCGATGACCATCACAGGATGATTCGGGAAGGTACGCCCTTCACGCACTGACCCGAGGTTGATCCACAGGTCTTGATCATTGCTCCAGAATCAAATATATGAGGGCTGGACGTAGGGCCGAGCCCTTCTCTCCCGCGCGCACGCAGGCGCGTCGCGGCGGGTTTCACGCGAGCCCGACCACCGCCTTGTGCGTGGCGGCGAGCGTTCCTGGAGTGATCCGGAGCTGGAGCGCGGAACCCGTAGCCACCACCTGGACCGTCGCGTCCTTGGACAGCACGGCCGACACGGGGCGGTTCCAGGTGAGGTCGATCGTCGCGCCGTCGCGCAGGGGGCCGGAGACGCACACGGTGGCGGTGGTGCCGGACTCCTGGATCAGCACGGACGCGGGGGCGCCGGTCATGACGTCGCCGACCGTGCCGGCGAGCCAGAAGTTGATGCCGGTGAAACCCAGCGCGGGCACGCGTACGCCCTGCTGCTCCTTGGTGTTGGCGAGGACAGTGAGCCAGTTCGTGTCGGCCGCGCGGGCGGCCGTCTGTGCCTGGCTCGCGCCGGGCATCAGGACGTAGGAGTACGTGTCCCAGGTCGGATCGGTGCCGTGGTCGAACCAGAGGGTGACGTACCGGCGGGTGACGGGATCGGTCACGGCGCCCTTGTTGATGTCCGACCACGCGCCCGTCCGGGCCTGGCGCAGTGCCTTCAACGCCGGGGCGCCGCCGGGGAAGACGTACCCCGCCTGCCCGGCGAGGTGCGCCCACCGCGCGCCGGTGAGGGTGGTGCTCCAGCCGAGCGTGGTCGGCTGGGCCGTGCCGTCGACGGTGAAGGCGTGTACACCGGTCTCACCGAGGTTGCGGTTCTCCACGACCGACTCGACGCCCGTGCCGTCGCGCCCGTGGATCCCGGAGCCCAGGCAGACGATCGCGTCGTCGAGGAAGAACCAGGACTTCTTGGCCAGGAGCGTGGAGGACAGGCCCTTTAGGTACTGCCCCACGGCCGCGTACGTGCCGTCGGTCGTCCCGCCCACCCAGCGTACGTCGGGCCGGGCCGCGCCCCAGGTGCCGCCTTCGCCGTCGGCGACCGGCTTGCGGGAGGCGGTGGTGCCCGGCAGCCGGTACGGGTCGACCGTCGGCCAGAAGTGGTCGCTGTACTGTCCGTTGGCGAAGGTGCCGCCCCACCAGTAGAGCATTCCGGAGCCGCTGTGCCAGGCGCGCAGGTTCTCGCCGTTGCCGTTCTCGTAGTAAGTGATCCGATTCGAAGCCATGGAGAGCGAGGCCGCCCAGCCGGTGCGGCGGTGCACGGCCCGGTCCATACCGGAGAAGAGACGGTGGCCGGACGGTTCGAGGCTCGCCGCGGCCGCGCCGTCGTCGACGGTCTTGAGGCGGGCGAGCGCGGCGACGCCCAGCGCGGGGCTGGCGAGCAGCGGGCTGTAGTAGTCGCGGGCGATCCAGCCCTTGACCATCCCCTCCCAACGAGCCTTCTCCGCCGCCGACGCGCTCTGCGCGAGTAGCGCTACGCACGCGATGATCGAGTGGCCGCGCAGATGGTCGTCCTGATGGACGCCCCGGGTGTCCGACTTCTGTATCCCCCGGCTGATCGCCCGTCCGGATACGGCGTCCATGGCCAGGCCGTTGAAGAGGAAGGGCGCGTACGCCTTCTCCACGGAGTCGAACACGACCTGCCGGCCGCCGTCGGTGACCTCCCACGGCGAACCCTTGAGCAGCGCGAACAGCAGGGACAGGCCGCCGAGCATGACCGCGCCGTACGAACCCGCGTAAGGGACGTAGGTGTGCTGGATGAAGCTCCCGTCGGCGTAGAGCCCGTCCCCACTCGTGACGTATGGGAAGACCGGCGAGAGCGCGTCACGGGCCAGGGTCAGCTTTGCGGCGGATTTGCCGACGACGCCCCGCAGAGCGAGGACCCGGCACAGGTCGACCCGGTTGGCGCCGGTGGACGTGCCGGTGTAATTCGCCACGGCACTGTCGGGAACGAAGTGGTCGACGGCGGCGCAGTGTTCGGTGATCCGGGTCGCGCCGAGGTGGTCGTAGAGCAGGATGTCGATATCGAGCAACGCCTGAGGAATGCCGATCTGCCAGTTGTACCAGTTGCCGTAGCGGGCCTGTGTCGCGTGGTAAGCCTGGTCGTGGAGGTGGTCGAGTCCGGCGAGGATCTCGGCCCGCAGGGCCGTGTCGTCGGTGAGACCGGTGCCGGGCTGGGAGTACGCCTCGGCGAGGGTGCGCAGCCGGTTGTAACTGGTGTTGAGGTTCCCGGAGTACGTGTACGACTCGGCGTCCGTGTCCGGCTCGGGGTCCGCGTAGGGCAGGTCCGGCCAGAGCGAGCCGTTCGTCCGGGCCATGGAGGAGCGCAGACTACGGGCGGTGTCGCCGAGCGCGGCGAGCTTCGAGGCGAAGGGCTCGGTGGTCGGAGTGACGTTCGTACCGAGGCTCAGCTCCCGCCACGTCACGCGCAGCGCGTCGTACGCGTCGGCGGCTCGCGCGGGCGTCGCGGCTAGCGGCACCGCGAGCGGTGCGACGGCGGCGGTGCCCAGGGCGGCGCGCAGCAGACCGCGTCGGGACAGCAGGGAAGCGGGCACGGAGGAGTGCATGGCGGGGCGGACCTCCTGGGGGGGAAAGAGAGCGCGCGCCCGGCGGTCGGCGCTGTGGCCGACAGCATGCCCGGGACAGAAAGCGATTGCCACCCCCTGGGAACCAGGATTCCGCAGCGCTCGACCCGAATCGGAGCCAGCTGCTCCGCAGCCGGCGGAAACGGTGGGCCTGCCGGGTGCGAGCGAGCCAGGTGAGCTGTACTGAGATTTGTGGAGTCCCTGATGCCAGGGTTACCGTCCTGGCGAAGGAGAACCACCAGCACCATGGCAGCACCGTAAATACCCGGACGAGCTCCGCGAGCGCGCGATCCGCGGGGTCCGCACCACCGGCCGCCCCATCACTCACGTTGCGAAGGGCCTCGGCATCCACAAGGAAGCCCTGCGCGGCTGGGTCCGCCAGGCCGAGGCCGACCGCGGCAAGCGGGACGACCGGTTCACCACTGCCGAGCTCGACGAGTTGAAGCAACTCCGCAGGGAAGTAGCGGAGTTGAGGCGGGCGAACGAGATACTGAAAGCCGCTTCGGTGTTTTTCGCCCAGGAGATCGACCGTCCCCGGACATGGCCGAGCAGGTGATCGACCACCTGCGTGGACACGGCCCCGGGTCGATCCCGTCTGCCGGGTGCTGGAGCTGTCCCCGTCGACGTGCTTCGCCCGCAAGAAGCGGCCGAAGTCGGCCCGTCGGCTCCGGGACGAACAGCTCATGCGCTGATCGAAGAAATTCATGCCGAGTCGGGCGGCACCTATGGTGCCCGCCGGATCACACGGGCCCTGGGACGCAAGGGCGTCGAGGTGGCCCGCTGCACCGTCGAGCGGCTGATGGCCGAGCTGGGGCTGGAGGCTCTACGGGGCCGCCACCCTGAGGGAATGCCGTCCGCTCCAACGAACGGTCGCGGGATACGTCTCGGTTCGCCAGACCGGTTCGACGTCGGGTTCTCCGCATCCCATGTGTCCAGGATCAGAGGTCAGGAGCGACTCTGGGCGGTTGCGCCAAAAGCCTTGAGGCGTATCCGTCATGTGCGTCGCCTGGTGCCGACGGTTGCTGACCTTGTACAACCGGGCCGCCAACACGGTGGCGCCGCCTGAACGCGCGCTGCCAACCCCTGCTTGCCCTCGCGCAGCTGCGCTCCGGCCATACCTACGCCCAGCTCGCCGCCGGTTTCGGTGTCGGCACCACCACCGCTTGCCGGAACATCGCCGAGGCCATCGAGGTCCTGTCCACCCTCGCACCGACCCTCGCCGACGCGATGAAGACTGCCTCCACCAAGGCGTTCGTGATCCTGGACGGCACGCCGCTGCCGATCGACCGCGTCGCCGCTGACCGACCCTTCTACTCCGGCAAACACAAGAAACACGGCATGAACGTGCAGGTCATCACCGACCCGCACGGGCGGCTGCAGCGCGGCTCGAACGAGAACACCAACGGCCTGCCGCGGCAGTGCTTCCCCAAGGGCACCGACCTCGCGGTCCACACCCCCGAGGGCCCGGAGGCCGTGGCCGCCGAACTGAACAGCCGCCCACGCAAAGCGCTCGGCTGGGAAACCCCAGCCGAGCGTCTCGCTAAGCTGATCGCGGCTTGATCAACTCGCACTGTGTTGCAACGACCCCTCGAATTCGCCTTCGCGATGGGGCCCTTCGGCGTTGGCGGGCTCAGCCTTCGGCCGGCTGCCAGATCGTGCTCCGCAGATCCGAGCCCCTGACCAACTGGATCCGCCAGGGTTCGATCCGGATCACGTGATACTCCGGATCCTCGGGTCCGCCCCGCCAGTAGTGGACCGGGTCGTAGCCCACCCCCGGCGGACCGCCCTCGAGGTAGAGGTCCCAGGCGTGCTGCCGGTCGGTGTCGGATTCGACCCAGGTGGAGAGGGCGTCGACGTGGACGGTGTTCTGGCGGGGGTTCCAGTACGAGTACGTCGTGTACGGGCTGTGGGCCAGGTGCGCCGCCTTGACCGGGGTCTTGTAGGCGGCCAGCCAGCCGACCGGGCGACCGTCGACGATCTCCCAGACGGGGAGGAGGACTCTGGCTCGCGGCCGGTTCTTGCGGTCGACAGTGATCATCGTGGCGTACTTGATGTCGCGGATGTAGCTGAAGAAGGTGTCCTGGACGTCGGTGAACGTGTCGGTCTTGGTGGCGGGCACGGCGGGTGCTCCTTCCCCTTGGGCGGGGGTCACTTGGCGGTGGTGAGTTCGGGCGACGGCTCGCGCTCCGAGACCACATGGCCCTTGCCCGACCGCACTCCGAAGGCGCTGACCAGCACCGCGCCCAGTGCCGCGGCGAGCGGTACCCACAGCGCGGCCTGGTATCCGTCAAGGCGTGCGGCAGCCGAATCCGACGCGGTGGCAGCGACGTTGACCGCGGCGGCCCCCGAGAGACCGAGTGCCGCGCCGAACTGGAACGCGGTGTAGAGGAGCCCGCCGGCCAGCCCCTGCTCCTCCTCCTTGGCGCCCTCCGTCGCGACGATGGTCAGCGGACCGTACGTCAGGGCGAAGGCGATACCGAGCAGCAGCAGGCTCGGAAGCATCGCGAGGTAGGTCCAATCGGCGCCGAGCGGCAGGAAGAGCGCGTACGAGAGGGAAGCGAGGACCAGGCCGCCGAAGATCAGGCGTGCGTTGCCGAAGCGGTCGACCAGCCTGGGGACGACCGTCGGCGAGAGGATCGCGTCGATACCGATGACGATCATCGCGAAGCTGGTCTCCAGGGTGGACCACCCGCGCAGCTCCTGGAGGTAGAGGACGACCAGGAACTGGAAGCCGAAGAACCCGGCGGCGAAGAGCAGACCGGCGATATTGGCCCGTACCAGTGGGGCGCTGCGGAAGATGCCGAGCCGGACCAGGGGTACGGCGGCGCGGCGTTCGATGACGACGAACGCGGCGAGGAAAGCCAGGCCGGCGCCCAGCGTGACGACGGTCGAGACGAGCGAGGCGTGGCTCACCCGCTCCACACCCAGGACCAGGAGCAGGATGGCCGCGGTGATGGTCAGGCCGCCGGCCAGGTCGAGGCTCTGTCCGGTCCGGTCGGGCCGCGGCGACTTCGGTACGAAGGCCAGCGCGCCGATCAGGATCAGCGCCGAGAGGACCACCGGCGCGAAGAACACCCATCGCCAGTCGACCGAGGCGAGGAGTCCGCCCACGACCAGGCCGATCGAGAACCCGCCGGCGGCCGTTCCGGAGTAGAAGAGCAGAGCCTTGTTACGGCGCGGGCCCTCCGCGAAGCCGGTGGTGATGACGGAGAGCCCGGCCGGGGTCATGAAGGCCGCCGCGACACCGGTCACGAACCGGGCGGTGATCAGCTGCCAGCCCTCGGAGGCGAATCCGCCGAGCCCGGAGAAGACCAGGAACACCGAGAGCCAGAACACGAACATCTGGCGCCGTCCGAAGAGATCCGCCGCCCGGCCGCCGACCAGCATGAAGCCGCCGTAGCCGAGGACGTACGCGCTCATCACCCACTGCAGCATGCCGGTGGACAGTCCGAGATCCGCGCGGATGGCGGGCATCGCCACGTTCAGCATGGCGACGTCGATGCCTTCGAGGAAGATCGCGCCGCAGAGGACAAGCAGCACGCCCCATTCCCGGGCACTGAGCGCAGCGGCAGCCGCCTTGGTCGTACTCATGACAGGTCAACTCCTGGTTGGAGACAGAGGGTGGCAACGAGGGTGGTATCGAGGTGTGCCGTCTGCTGGGAGGGCGGCTCGTCCACCTTCGGCCAACAGGCGCGGGCGGAACAACGGCCAATATCTGGACGTTCGTTCAGCAGGGCTTACCGATCCGGCTCACTTGGGGGAACCGATGGAACGCGACGAGATCGAGTGCTTTCTCCTGCTCTCGGAGGAGCTGCATTTCGGGCGCACCGCAGAACGGATGCACCTCTCCCGCGCCCGAGTGAGCCAGCTGATCCAGTGTCTGGAACGACGCGTCGGAGCCCCGCTGTTCATCCGCACCAGCAGACGGGTGGCGCTGACACCCGTCGGCGAGCAGCTCCGCAGCGATCTGTACCCCGCCCACCAGCAGACCCGGCGCGCGCTCGCGCGGGCCGTCTCCGCCGTACGAGGCATCACCGGCCCCCTGCGGATCGGCTACTCGAGTCCCATGACGGCCCACGTCCTGTTGAGCTTGGCCGAACGGTTCAGGACGTGCCACCCCGACTGCGAGATCGGGATCCAGGAGGTGCAGCTCTCCGACCCCTACGGCCCGATCCGCCGCGGCCGGATCCATCTCCAGGTCACCGAGCTGCCGGTTGAGGAACCGGACCTCGCCGTCGGCCCCGTCCTGTCCTCCGAACACCGTGTGCTGATGGTTCCGGCCCACCACCCCCTCGCGCGGCGGGAGTCCGTGTCCCTGGAGGATCTCGCCGACACCACCCTGCTGACCATCTCCGACGCCACCGTCCCGGAGTACTTCCTGAACCACCACTTCCCCCGGCACACCCCTTCCGGAAGGTCTGTCCCGCAGCTCCACGCCGGCACCTACTGGACCGAGATCCTGAACCTCGTCGGGGCGGGCCAGGGCGTGGCGCCGGCCTCCGCTGGATCCGAGCGCTATTACAGTCGGCCCGACATCGCGTGGGTCCCCTTCCGCGATGCCCCACCCGTCGAGTACGGGCTCGTCTGGCCGGCCTCATGCGAGCACGCCGGGGTGCACGCCTTCATCGAGCTCTGTGCCACCTCTCAGCAGCGGTCGTGAGGCGGGGACCGCGGGGACCGCTGCCACCGCGCCACCGCTGCCGCCGACGGCCGCCGGCCGCCGGAACAACGGCGAGGATCCGGGCGTTGACCGGACCGGGCTTGCCGATCCGGTTCACCTGAGGGGGTCCGTCCCATGGAACGCGACGAAGTCGAGTGCTTCCTCCTGCTCGCCGAAGAGCTGCATTTCGGGCGCACCGCCGACCGTATGGGGCTCTCCCGCGCCCGCGTCAGCCAGCTGATCCAGCGTCTCGAACGGCGTGTCGGAGCCCCGCTGTTCATCCGCACCAGCCGCCGCGTCGCCATCTCGGCGATCGGCCGCCAGCTGCGTGCCGACCTCGAACCGCTCCACCGCGCGATGGACGCCGCTCTGGCGCGCGCCGCCACCACCGCGCGCGGCATCGACACGGTCCTGCACGTCGGATTCTCCAACCCGCTCACCGGCGAGATCGTGATGAAGGTGACGGAGGCGCTACGGATCAGCCATCCCGGCCTCGCGGTGGAGATCTGCGAGGTGCCGATGACCGATCCGTACGGGCGTCTGCGCGACGGTGAATTCGACGTCCAGCTCCAGGAGTTCCCTGTCCGGGAGCATGACCTGGGCGGCGGCCCGCTCCTCCTCACCGAGGAGCGTGTCCTCGCCGTACCGTCCGCGCATCCGCTCGCCGCCCGCGACACCATCTCCCTGGAAGATCTCGCCGACGTCCTCCTCCTCACCGTCGAGGGCGAGCTGCCCGATTACTGGCAGGAGCACCACACCCCCACCCACACCCCGAGCGGCAGGCCCATCACCCCCGGCCCCTCCGTGACCCAGATGCAGGAGGCCCTGATGCTGGTCGCGGGCGGCCGGGGCGCCCTCCTCACCGCCGCGCACACGGCGACCTACTTCGCGCGGCCCGGCGTCGCGTACGTCCCCGTCGCCGACGCGGAGCCGACCGGCTACGGCCTCGTCTGGCGCGCCGGGAACACCACCGGCGCACTGAAGGCCTTCGCGGGCGCGGCCCGCGCGGCGGCACAGGAGATGGCGCAGGGGGACCCGCGGACGGCCGCGCCGGTGTGAGCCGCGCGTGGACTTCCGACATGCTGCGCTTGGACTTCCGGCATACCGAGGGCTCGTATCCTCCGCCGTTCTCTAGGTACGCGTCCGTGCTGGCCGTCATCGGGACGATGCCTCTCGTATCGGCCTGTGGCGGCCAGAAGGAGCCCGCCGGCTCCACGGTCTCCGCCGCGCCCGGCGCCGAGCCGGGCGACCACGCGACGGAGGCCGGCTCGGCGCCGGCGAGTCCGGCCGCCTCGTCCTCCGCCTCGACGTCGCCCTCCGTATCGGCTTCGGCCTCGACGTCTCCCTCCACCTCGGCGTCACCCTCCACCTCCCCGTCCGTGTCGCCCTCCGTGACCCGGTCCGCCTCTGTCAAGCCCTCCCGGAGCACGGCTCCGACGCCGAGGCCCGCGGGTACCACGGCCGGCGGGGGGACGGGCAGCGGATCGGGGGAGCAGACGTCCACGCCCGCCGCCGCTGCGCCGAACTTCCCCGTGCCGGTGACGGTCGGGAGCGCGACGCAGGTCATCACGGTCAAGGCAAGCGGCTCGTCCGCCACCGTCACCGCGTGGCAGAAGTGTTCCTCCGGCTGGAAGGCGCAGTTCTCCACGAGCGCCGGACGGGTCGGCTCCAACGGTGTCGTGGACGGCGCGACCCGTCAGCAGAGCACGTACACGACGCCTTCGGGCACGTACACGATCACCGAGGGCTTCGGGGTCGAGTCCGGCGGGACGGCCATGCCGTACACCAAGGTCGACGACCGTCACTGGTGGGTGCAGGACCCGGAGTCGAAGTTCTACAACCAGATGCACACCGCCGAGGGTGCCGACTTCCCGCTCACCGAGGCCGGTGAGCGCGGCAGTGAGCACCTGATCAACTACCCGACGCAGTACGCCAAGGCGCTGGTCATCAACTTCAACCGGTGGCCCGCCGTGCCCGGTCGTGGTGCCGGGATCTTCCTCCACGTCAACGGCAGTGGTGCGACGGCCTGTTGTGTGTCGGTGCCGCGGGCGACGATGGACCGGTTCATGGCTTGGGTCAAGCCGTCGGCGAACCCGCGCATAGCCATCGGATGAGTCGCGTCGTGTGACGCCAGGCAGCCGGGACCCTGTGGAGGGTCCCGGCCGCTGGTGTGTGCGTGATGGGCGTCGTGCCCGTCAGTTTCCGGTGACGTACGGGGAGCTGCCCGCCGCCGTGCGGATCGCCGGGAGTTCGGAGTACAGGGTCGCGCCGGGGCAGAGCGTGGCGTAGCCGTCGCGGTGTCCGGAGATGGTGTTCAGCGTGGCCGCCTGGCCCTTCTTCCACACGCCGGTGTCGGCGGCGGCGGTGAGCGTCACCTTCGCCTCCGGGTCGACTCCGTGCAGACCGAGCTTCCAGGCGGCGACGTCGGCGATGGCCTGCTTGGCCGCGGCCGTCGGCGTGCCGCCGTTCTCGTAGTCACCGAGCAGGGAGATGCCCGAGGAGTAGCTGTTGAAGCCGTAGGTGTGCGCTCCGAGGACCGGCCGCTCCACGCCGCCCGCGCGGCCCTCGAAGACCGTGCCGCACTTGTCGACGAAGAAGTTGTAGCCGATGTCGTTCCAGCCGTTCGTCCCCACGTGGTACGTGAGGATCGCACGGATGATGGCCGGGGAGTCGGCGCAGGCGTAGTCGTTCGTCCCGGCGGTGTGGTGGACGAAGACGGCGTCGACCTTGTTCAGGTACGAGGGCGGGTCCTTGACGAGAGACTCGTCCGCGCCCCAGCCGGCACGGCTGACGATCGCCGGAGCGGTCGGGGTGGTGGGGGTGGTGGGAACCGTGGTGGTGGGTTCGGGGGTCTGGCTGCTCGGCTCGGTGGTGGGAGCGGGGTCGGTGGGCTCCTCCGTCGGCACCGTGCTGGGGGTCGGACCGGTGGGGGCTTCGCTGGTGGAGGGCTCGGTCGAGGGGCCGTCGGTCGGCATGTCGGTGGGGCCGTCGGTGGGCACGTCCGTGGGGCCGTCGGTGGGCGCGTCCGTGGGGCCGTCGGTCGGGCCGTCGGTGGGACCGTCGGTCGGCACGTCGGTGGGGCCGTCGGTCGGGCCGTCGGTCGGTGTCCCGGTGGGTTCGTCCGTCGGTGCGTCCGTCGGGTCCGTGCCCGGGGCGGTCGCGGTCGGGGTGGCGGACGGAGTCGGGTCCTCCGGCGTACCCGTCGAACCCGTCGGCTCCTCGGTCGGAGGCTGCGACGTCTCGCCGCCCCCGGAGCCTCCTGACGTGTCGCCAGGAGTGGTGCTGGGCGCGGAAGTCGTCGGTGCGTCGGTCGGCTCGGGGTCGGCCGGGGTGGTCTGCGTGGCGTCGGGGGTGGCGGTGGGCTTGGTGCCCCCCTTTCCGTTCCCCTTGGTGCCGCCGTTGCCCTTGGTCCTGACGGTCTCGCCGGGGTCGATCATGTCGAGGCGGAGCGCGTCGGGCACCGCGGTCTCCACGCCGTCCGCGACTACCCGTGCCTCGACCCCGTCCGACGGGCCGACCCACAGCGGCTCCGAGGCGCCGCGCACCTCCTGCTCCTCGCCCTCGGTGGACTCCGGCGCCCGTACGTCGAAGTCGAGGTCGCGCCATGCGCTCCACTCGCCGGTGGCCGCCTTGCGCGTACGTATCTGAGCGGTGCCCTCGAAGGTGTCGCCGCTGTCCTCCCACGAGACGCCGATGAGCGAGAACGTCTGTGTCTCGGTGCGCGGGAGCGCGCGCTTCTTCGGGTCCTTGCCGTCCAGCGCCAGTACATGCGCCTTCGCCGGCCGTGTCCCGTCACCAGGACCGGTGTCCTCGCCGCCCACCGAGGCGGCGACGGCGGTCACACCCGTGCTTCCCAGGACAACGATCCCCGCTGCGGACCAGATGGCCCGCTTCTTGCCGTTCGCCCGCCTGGCGCGGGTCCCTCTCGGACTCATGTTCCATCCCTCGTGCGCAACTGCTCAGTGTCCGCGGCCGATCGCCGGCGGCTGTTCATGTCGTGGGACGGGAATCGAGGGTGGCGACATCGGGTTCGGCACCCTGGAGCTTCCCTCGCCTTTCGGCTGTGAGGAGTTCGGACCTCGTCTTCCCGTCGCACGGCGCAGTGGTTATACACGACGGGCCCACTCCGGCACACCCGAGCGGGCAAACCGGACAACGAACAGGAGGTATCCCGGTGACCTGTCTGGAGACGCTGCGGCGGCTCATGCCGCCGAAGGCGGCACCCGGCACGTCCGTCGACCGGGCCCGCGTGGGCGGGCGAGTCGTGGGGCTTCATCCAGGTCCAGGTGCCCGAGCCGAAGGCGGACGAGCAGACGCCCCCTCCTCATGGCCGGCGCTCGTCCACCACCGGGGCAAGGGTGTCTGGCAGCGCCACGACTGCGGAATGGCCGAGTTCCTCGTCCGCATCCTGCGGGCGGACTTCCCGGCAAACCGCCTCAGCGACCTCGCGCTCTGGGGCAGGCATCCCGCGCTCCTCCTCAGCGAGAGCGAGGAGGAGCGGCTGCTGGAGCAGGGGATCGACCCCTGGGCGGGGTGACTCCCACGGTGCCTGGAATCGCGCGGGGCATGGCCAGGGGCCGAAAGGTCACGCTCCCGGCCCCAGGGGTCGAAGGGGTCACGCTTCCGGCCCCAGGGGCCGAAGGGGTCACGCGCCCGGCCCCAGGGGCCGAAGGGTCACGCGCCCGGCATCATGCCGCCCTTGAGGCGTTCGATGTCGGAGGGCCTGACCTGGATCACGAAGAGGGCGATCAGGAAGGAGAGGATCGCGAAGGCCGCGGCGACGATGAAGCCGGCGGAGACGCCCGAGGTCAGGACCTCGTGGCTCCACGGGGGCGGGAGTTGTCCCGTCTCCGCGAAGCGGGCCTTCTCCACGGGGCCCGCCTGGGACAGGAAGGCCGGGACCTGCTGGTCGGCCTCGTTGCGGCTGGCTGTGCCGAAGACCGTGACCAGGATCGAGAGGCCCAGCGAACCGCCGACCTGCTGGGTCGCGTTGAGGAGGCCGGAGGCCGCGCCCGAGTCCTTCGGGGCCACGTTGGAGAGGGCCATCAGGGTCAGCGAGACGAACATGAAGCCCATGCCGAGGCTGAAGACCAGCATCGGGCCGATGATCGATCCCGCGTAGGTCGAGTCGACGTCGGTCAGGGTGAGCCAGGAGAGGCCGGCCGCCAGGCAGAGGGAGCCCAGCACCATGAAGGGCTTCGGGCCGAACTTGGGCAGGAGCTGGGAGGTGATGCCGGCGGCGACCGCGATGACCGCGCTCACGGGGAGGAAGGCGAGGCCGGCCTGGAGCGGGCTGAAGTCGAGGACGGTCTGCACGAAGAGCGTCAGGAAGAAGAACATCCCGAAGATCGCTGCCGCGAGGCAGAGCATGATGCCGTAGGTGCCCGCGCGGTTGCGGTCGGCGAACATGTGCAGCGGGGTGATCGGCTGCCGGGAGCGCTTCTCCACCAGGACGAAGGTGACGAGCAGGACGACCGCGGCGGCGAACGAGCCGATCGTGTATGGGTCGCGCCAGCCTTCCTGGGCGGCGCGGATGAATCCGTAGACCAGGGCGACCATGCCGAGGGTCGAGGTGAGCGCCCCGGCCACGTCGAAGTGGCCTGGCTGGCGCGGGGATTCCTTGACGTGGCGGGGCGTCAGGAACGCGATCATCAGGGCGATCGGCACGTTCACGAAGAAGATCCAGCGCCAGTCGAGCCATTCGACGAGGATGCCGCCCGCGAGGAGGCCGATGGCGCCGCCGCCCGCCGACACGCCCGCGAACACACCGAAGGCGCGGTTGCGTTCGGGTCCTTCGTCGAAGGTCGTGGTGATCAGCGAGAGCGAGGTCGGCGAGGCGATCGCGCCGCCGACGCCCTGGAGGGCGCGGGCCGCGAGGAGTTGCCAGTCGCTCTGGGCGAAGCCGGCGAGCAGGGAGGCGAATCCGAAGAGCAGGACACCGAAGATGAAGACCCGGCGGCGGCCCAGGATGTCGCCCGCGCGTCCGCCGAGGAGCAGCAGTCCGCCGAAGGTCAGCGTGTAGGCGTTCACGACCCAGGACAGGCTGGTCGTCGAGAACTCCAGGGACCGCTGGATGTCCGGCAGAGCGATGTTCACGATGGTGATGTCCAGGACCACCATCAACTGGCAGGAGGCGATCACGAACAGGGCGACGCCCTTGCCGTCCCCGCCGCTCTTGCGCTGGGCGGTCGCCGTCGGAGTCGTCGGCTTGGGGTTACTGGTCATGGCTTCTCATGGCGCATCGCGCCCTCACTGGGGAGCCGTGGGCCGGTCAGTCCACCTTTCGACATTAAGCCAGGGCCGCACGGGTGACCAGTTGATCAATGGCGGTGCCGTCGGACGCTCAGGCGGGGGCCGGCTCGTCCAGGACCGCGAAGCCGTCCAGTTCCACCCGCGCCTGTTCGTCCCAGAGGCGTACGACTCCGATGACGGCCATCGCCGGATAGTCACGGCCCGCCAACCGGCGCCAGACCCGGCCGAGTTCGGGGGCGTGTGCGCGGTAGTCGTCGACGTCGGTGGTGTAGACGGTGACCCGCGCGAGGTCGGCGGGGGTGCCGCCGGCGTGCCGCAGGGCGGTGAGCAGATTACCGAGGGCGGTGGTGAACTGCTCGGTGAGAGTGTCCCCGACGACCTCCCCCTCACTGTCGAGCGCGGTCTGCCCCGCGAGGAAGACGAGGCGGGTGCCGGTGGCGGTGACGGCGTGGGAGAAGCCGGTGGGCGGGGCGAGTTCGGCCGGGTTGTGGCGGTGGAGGCTCATGCGGACCGGACCTCCCGCGCGTCCTGGAGCCGCGCGTGGGCCGCGTACAGCTCCTTGGCGATGATCGCGCGCTGGACCTCCGTGGCCCCCTCGTAGATCCTCGGTGCCCGCACCTCGCGGTAGAGGTGTTCCAGGAGGTGGCCGCGTTGCAGGGCGGCGGCGCCGTGCACCTGGACGGCGGCGTCGACGACGTACTGCGCGGTCTCGGTGGCGAGGAGTTTCGCCATGGCGGACCGCCTCGGCACGTCCGGGTCCCCGCTGTCGTACGCGGTGGCCGCGGCGTACACGAGGAGGCGGGCTGCCTCCGTGCGGGTGGCCATCTCGGCGATCCGGTGGGAGACGGCCTGGAGGTCGGCGAGGACGCCGCCGAAGGCGGGGCGGGCCGCGGTATGGGCGACGGCGGCGTCCAGGGCGGCCTGGGCCATGCCGACGGCGAAGGCCCCGACGCTGGGCCGGAAGAGGTTGAGGGTGTGCATGGCGACCCGGAAGCCCTGGTCCGGCTCGCCGAGGAGGTCCTCGGGGCCGACGGGGACGCCGTCGAAGGTGAGGGTGCCGAGGGCGTGCGGGGACAGCATGTCGAGGGCCTCGCCGCCGAGTCCCGGGCGGTCGGCGGGGACGAGGAAGGCGGTGACGCCGCGGGCGCCCGCGCCGTGGGTGGTGCGGGCGAAGACGGTGGCGAAGTCGGCCTCGGGCGCGTTGGAGATCCACCGTTTCTCGCCGTGGAGGTGCCAGCCGCCGCGCCCGTCGGGGACGGCGTCGAGGGCGAGGGCGGCGGCGTCGGAGCCCGCGCCGGGCTCGGAGAGCGCGAAGGCGGCGACGGCCCGTCCGGCGGCCGCCTCGGGGAGCCAGCGGGCGCGCTGCGCTTCGGTGCCGAAGGCGGCGACGGGGTGGGTGCCGAGGCCCTGGAGCGCGAGGGCGGTCTCGGCCTCGGTGCAGGCCTGCGCGAGGGATTCGCGCAGGAGGCACAGGTCGAGGGCGCCGGCGTCGAAGAGGCGGGCGAGGAGGCCGAGGTCGCCGAGGGCGGCGACGAGGGGGCGGTTCACTCGGCCGGGCTCGCCCTTCGCGGCGAGCGGCGCGAGGTGGTCGGCGGCGAGCGCGCGGAGCTCCGCACACCAGGTGATCTGTGCCGGATCGAGCGAGAATGCGGACATGTGGGCCCTCTCCGACGCCCTCCGGCGCCCTGGTCGCGACGCCCTCAGGCGCCCTGGTCGCGACGCCGCTCGGCGCCGTCGTCGCGGCACCGGCCGGCGCCGTCGTCCCGGTACCGGCCGGCGCCGTCGTCCCGGTACCCTCGGGCGCCTTCGTCCCTGTGCCGCCCGGCGCGCCTGTCCTCGCGCCGGTCGCCGCTCCTACCCTCGTACCGATCGGTGCTCTTGTCGCGGACTGTTGACTGCCGTCACCAACACGATACGCTCGTGTGGCGTTGAGCGACCCCACCACGACAGGGGGACGGACTCATGGAGCTGACGCCCTCGGCCCACCTCGACACCTTCGCCCGCGACCGGCTGCCCCCGCCGGAGCGGTGGCCCCGGCTCCTCTTCGACCTGCCGGAGCTCGCCTACCCCGACCGGCTCAACTGCGGCGCGGAACTGCTCGACCGTACGGTGGAACGATTCGGCACGGACCGGCCCGCCTTCCACGACAGCGAGGGACGGATCTGGAGCTACGGAGAGCTCCAGGACCACGTCGACCGCATCGCCCACGTCCTCACCTCCGACCTGCGGGTCCGGCCCGGCAACCGCGTGCTCCTGCGCGGCCCCACCACCCCCTGGCTCGCCGCCTGCTGGCTCGCCGTGATGAAGGCCGGCGCTGTCGCCGTCACCGTCCTGGCCCAGCAGCGCGCCCCCGAGCTGGCCGTGATGGCCGAGGCCGCCCGCTGCACCCACGCGCTCTGCGACGCCCACTCCCTCGACGAGCTCCTCGCCGCCCGGATCCCGGACCTCCGCGTCACCCCCTTCGGCGGGGAAGGACCCGACGACCTCCTCGCCCTCACCGCCCGCCGCCCCGGCCGGTACGAGGCGGTGGCGACCGCCGCCGACGACGTCGCGCTCATCGCCTTCACCTCCGGCACCACCGGGCACCCGAAGGGCTGCGTCCACTTCCACCGGGACGTCCTCGCCGTCGCCGACACCTTCTCCGCGCACGTCCTGCGCCCGCTGCCCGACGACGTCTTCGCCGGTTCGCCGCCGCTCGCCTTCACGTTCGGCCTCGGCGGGCTCGTCGTCTTCCCCCTGCGGGCCGGGGCGAGCGCGGTCCTGCTCGAACAGGCCGGCCCCAAGCAACTGCTCGCGGCGATCGAGCGCCACCGGGTCTCGGTGCTCTTCACCGCCCCGACCGCCTACCGGGTGATGCTCGACGAGCTGGCCGGCGGCGAGGCCCCGGACGTGAGCTCGCTGCGGCGGTGCGTCTCCGCCGGCGAGAACCTGCCGGAGGCGACCTGGAAGGCCTGGTACGGCCGCACGGGCCTGCGCCTGATCAACGGCATCGGCGCGACCGAACTCCTGCACATCTTCATCTCCGCCGCCGACGGCGACATCCGCCCCGGCACCACGGGGCGCCCGGTGCCCGGCTGGCAGGCCAGGATCGTGGACCGCGAGGGCCGGGAGGTCCCGGACGGCGAGGAGGGGCTGCTCGCCGTGCGCGGCCCGGTGGGCTGCCGCTATCTGGCCGACCCGCGCCAGGCCGAGTACGTGAGGGAGGGCTGGAACGTCACGGGCGACACGTACGTCCGCCGGCCCGACGGCTGGTTCCGCTACGTCTCACGGGCCGACGACATGATCATCTCGGCCGGGTACAACATCGCGGGCCCTCAGGTCGAGGAGGTGCTCCTCGGCCACCCCGACGTGGTCGAGACGGCGGTCGTGGGCCGCCCCGACGAGCTGCGCGGCCAGGTCGTCGTGGCGTACACGGTCGTACGGGACGGGGTGCCGCGCGACTCCGTCACCGCCGCCGCGCTGCGGGCCTTCGTCCGCGCCCGCCTCGCCCCGTACAAGTCACCGCGCGAGATCGTCTTCCTCGACGCGCTGCCGCGCACGGCGACGGGCAAGCTCCAGCGCTTCCGGCTGCGCGATCCGGTCTGATCCGGGAGCGGGCCTGTCAGCCCCACCCCCTAAAGTGATCACGTGGCCGAGCAGCACACTCCCCGATCCCTGATCGTCTCCCTCTACGGCGCGTACGGCCGTGCGCCCGACGACTCCCCCATGCCCGTGGCCGCGCTGATCCGGCTCCTCGGAGGGCTCGGCGTGGACGCGCCCTCGGTGCGCTCCTCCGTGTCGCGGCTGAAGCGGCGCGGGCTGCTGCTGCCGCGCAGGACGGCGGACGGGGCCGCCGGCTACACCCTGTCGGCGGACGCCCGGCGGCTCCTCGACGACGGCGACCGCCGGATCTACGCCCGTACGGAGCCGAAGCTGTCCGACGGCTGGGTCCTGGCCGTCTTCTCGGTCCCCGAGGCCGAGCGGCACAAGCGGCACCTGCTGCGCTCGCGGCTCGCCCGGCTGGGTTTCGGCACGGCGGCGCCGGGCGTCTGGATCGCGCCCGCCCGGCTGTACGAGGAGACGCGGAACGCCCTGGAGCGGCTGGAGCTCTCGACGTACGTGGACCTCTTCCGCGGCGAGCACCTGGGGTACGCGGCCACGGCCGAGGCGGTGGCCCGCTGGTGGGACCTGCCGGCGATCGCGGGGCTGCACGAGGAGTTCCTCGCGGCCCACGAGCCGGTCCTGCGGGCCTGGCGGTCGGCGCCGAGCGGCCCGGAGGACGCGTACCGCGCGTATCTCCTGGTCCTGGACTCCTGGCGCCGCCTGCCGTACGCGGACCCGGTGCTGCCGGCGGAGCTGCTACCCGACGACTGGCCGGGCCGGCGCTCGGCGGAGGTCTTTGCGGCCCTGCACGAGCTGCTGTGGGGCCGGGGCGCGGAGTTCGTGCGGCCCTTCGTCACGGGGGACGGGCCCTAGTAGCAACGCCGTTCAGTTAAGGGTGGGGGTTGTTCGTCAAGGCCGGTGAACGAGGCAGCGGAGCTGCTGTAGAAGAGGGTTGTCCTCCAAGACATCCT